>JBPCOX010000104.1:0-8798 GCA_050999825.1 Mycobacteriales bacterium | reverse complement strand
TGCCCGGCGCCGTCCGCTCGGTCATCCTCAGCGTCACCGACGCCTCGTGCGCGGGCAGGCCCTCCGCGCGCGCGAGTCGGGCGATCGTGGGAGTCACGTTCCGCAACCCGGCTTCGGACGCACGAATCACGTGCATCCGTCTCCCGAAGTCCTCCACGCCCAAGACGCTGCCGAACCGCGCCGTGCGGCACACGGGCAGGACATGGCTGGGACCGGCGGCATAGTCGCCCAGGCTCGCCGGCGACCACTGGCCACAGAACACGGCGCCGGCGTGTCGTACGTCCCGGGACAGGGCGTCTGCGTCGGCCACGAGCAGTTCCAGGTGCTCTGGAGCAACGACGTTGGCGACGGCGATGGCCCGGTGTGCGTTCTCCACTAGCACGACATAGGCGTTCTCGCGCAGGGTGGCTTCGATGGCCGCCCGTCGCGGCGAAGACTCGGTGAAGGCGCGCACTCGCTCGGCCACCTCCGCTGCGACCGTCTCCGACCACGTAATCAGCCAGGCGAGCCCGTGCGGCCCGTGTTCGGCCTGCACGACGATGTCGACTGCTGCCAGCCTGGGGTCGACCGTGTCGTCGGCGATCACGACAACCTCCGACGGCCCGGCGAAGGCGGCGGGAATCTTCACTACGTCGGACACCTCCCGCTTGGCCAACGTGACGAAGAGGTTTCCCGGCCCGGCGATGGCATCTACCCGGCGTACTGACTCCGTGCCGTACGCCATGGCAGCGATTGCCTGTGCGCCGCCGATCGCGTGCACCTCCTCGATGCCGACCAGGGCGGCTGCGGCGAGCACGACCGGCGACACCGATCCGTCGGCTCGCGGGGGGGTGCACATAACGAGGTCCGAGACGCCCGCAGCTTGCGCTGGGATGGCCGTCATGAGGACGGTCGAGGGGTACTCCGCGGTGCCGCCCGGCACGTAGAGCCCGGCGCGCTCGAGGGGTACGAAGCGCTCCTCTACGAGGATGCCCTCGTCCTCGTCGGCGTGGTCGACCGGGCGCCGGCGCTCGTGGCAGCGGCGGATACGAGCGGCTGCCACCTCCAGGGCGCGCCGCAGGTCCGGGTCGATGCTGTCGAGCGACGCCCGCAACTGCCCGCTCGGCACCCGCGCCGCCACCACGTCTGCCCCGTCGAAGCGCTGTGTCAGCAGGCGTACCGCCGCGTCACCGCTGCGGCGGACCTGGGCGACGATGTCTCGTACAGCCGCGACGGGGTGCCGGGCGAGTTCGGGGGACGGCAGAAACGACTCGAGATCCGTGACCCCTCTGGCGTCAAGCGTCCTCAGCATTGCGCCGCCTTTCCGCCAGAACGCGTTGTACGTCGTCGACTGACCGACCGTGACAGTGCAGGGCGACGATGAGGTGGAAGAACAGATCGGCGACCTCCTCGGCCAGGGCGTCGGCCACGCCCGAGGTGAAGGCCGCCACGACCTCGGCGCACTCTTCGCCGAGCTTCTTGACCACGAGGTTGCCGTCGCCGAGCAGCCGGTTCGTGTACGAGCCGGGCTGGGGGGCCATGCCCCGGCCGGCGACCACGTCGTCGAGGTGCCCGAGGGACCCCGCCGCGGAGGCGGCGAAGCACGACAGAGTGCCGTTGTGGCAGGCTGGGCCGGCCGGGCGTACCCGCGCGAGAACGGTGTCGCCGTCGCAGTCGGCATCCAGGGCTACGACGCGCTGCACGTTCCCGCTGGTCGCGCCCTTGTGCCACAGGCCCCGTCGGCGGGAGCGGTAATGCATCTCGCCGGTGGCGATCGTCCGGCCCAGCGCCTCGCGGTCCGCGTGCGCCACCATCAGAACCCGGCCGGTCGCGTCATCGACGGTGACGACCACCACCGTTCCCGCCGCGGCGTCGAACCTCAGCTCCTCAGGATTCAGCGAGTACACGTCGGACCTCCCCGCCCAGCCGTGAGTTGGTGGCCACCCCGCTGGCGCCAAGCCCCTTGGCGGAACCGGCCCAGTCGGTGAAGACTCCGCCAGCCTCCTCGACCACAACGCGCGGCGCGGCGATGTCCCAGGGATGCACGACGCCGTCCACCATGGCCTCCGCCCGCCCCGTCGCGACCATGAGGTAGCCGAACCCGTCCCCCCACGTCCGCGCGTCGCGGCTGCGCAGTGACAGGCGTTCCCATGCCGGCCGGCAGGTCGGTGACTCGCGGAAGGCGGGGTCGGTGGTGAGCACGAGCGCGCTGGCGAGCGCGTCGACGGCGGACACCTGACACCGGACGCCGTTCCACCAGCAGCCCTCGCCACGGGTTGCGACCGCGAGCTCGTGCAGGGACGGGCAGTAGATCGCACCGGCGAGGACATCCTCGCCCTCGACGACAGCGATCAGCGTCGAGTACAGGGGCACCCCGGCAAGAAAAGAGATGGTGCCGTCGATCGGATCGATCACCCACTGCCGGGGAGACCCGCCATCGGTGCTGCCGAACTCCTCGCCGGAGATTCCATCCGCTGGGAATCGCTCGCGGAGCCACCTGCGGGCGGCCGCCTCGGCCTCCCGGTCGGCAGCGCAGACCGGGGAACCGTCCGACTTGCGATCCACCGCTAGTGACGTGCGAAAGAAGCGGGCCGCGACGGTTCCGGTGAAGCGGGCCAGCTCCTCGACAGCCTCGAGCAGGTAGGTCATGCCATTCCCCGCACGCAAAGATTCGCCTCGACAAGTGCCGCTTTGATGCCGGCCACCGACACCGCGCTGACGTGCAGGATCCCCGCGACGAGGGCCGCGCTGACTGGCGTACGGTCGAACACCTCGACCACGTCCGCCACCCCGCCCGCTCCTCCCGAGGCGACCACCGGCAGCCCGACAGCCTCGGCGACCTGTCTGAGCTGCTCGATGTCGTAACCGAGTCCGGTGCCGTCACGGTCGATGCTGGTGACGAGCAGTTCGCCGGCACCCCGGCGCTCACATTCGCGGGCCCAGTCGATCAGCGTCCGCCCCGAGTCCACGCTGCCGCTGCGGGTCCACACCGTGAACCCGCGCCCGGTCGTCCTGGCATCGATGCTGATCACGATGCACTGAGCCCCGAACCGCGAGGAGGCCGCATCTATCAGCTCGGGGTGGTCTACCGCCGCGGTGTTGATGGCGACCTTGTCGGCCCCCGCCCGAAGCGCGCGACCGATGTCCTCGACGCAGCGAATTCCGCCGCCGACCGTGAGCGGTATGAAGACCTCACCAGCCGCCCGCTCGGCCAGGGCGAGAACGGACCCGCGACCCTCCGGCGTCGCGGACACGTCGAGGAAGACGATCTCGTCGATCCCCTCCTGCTCGTAGCGCCGAGCGAGCTCCACTGGGTCGCCCATGTCCCGCAGCTCTCGAAAGTGAGTGCCCTTGACCACTCGGCCGTTGCTGACATCGAGGCAGGCGATGACCCGCGCGCTGGTCACGGGTGCACCTCCCAGACGGCGCTGCCCTTGGTGCTGAAGACGGCCTCGCCCTGGCGCAACGCCTGCCGCAGCGCCAGGCCGACCGCCTTCACCGCGCACTCGAGAACGTGGTGGTGGTCCCGCCCCCGACGTACGTCGATGTGCAGCGTCACCCCTGCCGCGGTCGCCAAGGAGCGAAAGAAGTGGTCGATCATCGGGTCCGGCAGCGTCCCGGCGTAGTACGGCCGACCGCCCACGTCGAGAACGGCCTCGACCAGGGCGTCGTCCATGGGCACGACGGCGCTGCCGTACCTCGCTGCCCGCTCCGGAATCACCTGCTTCAGGGCTTCGGCGAGAGCCAGTGCGACGTCTTCGGCGATGTGGTGCTCGAGGTCACCCCTGGCGTGTATGACCAGCGACAGGTCGGAGTAGACCGCCAGCGTGACCAGCATGTGGTCGAGGAAGGGCAGCGTGGTGTCGACCTCGGTTCTCCCGTCGCTGACCGCGACGGTCACCTCGGTCTCGCTCGTCCGGCGCGTGACGGTCGTCATGCTTCAAGCTCCTCGACTTTGAAGGCGCCGGTGTACAGCGCCATCCCCACCACACATGTCTCGACCCCGACCGAGGCGAGTGCCCGGACGTCGGCGACGTCCCGGATGCCCCCCGCTGCCGTCAGCGGGTGCCGGGTTTGTCGCCGCAGACCAGCCATCAGCTCGACATCGGGCCCCTGCAGGGCACCTTCCCGATGGACGGCGGTCACGAGCAGTCCGCCCAGCTCCAACCCGTCGACCTCGGCGAGCAGCTCGCCGACCGACACGGGGAGCCGCCGCTGCCAGCCGTCCACGACGGCGCTGCCCGAGTGCATGTCCAACGCCACAACGACCCGTCCCGAGAAGCGCGAGGCCAGGCGGGCAAGCCAGGATCGGTCCGCCAGGGCACGGGTGCCCACGACCGCGCGCAGGGCGCCCTTGTCGAGGAGCTCACGCGCTCGTGCCGTCGTACGGATCCCGCCACCGACCTGGATGCGCTCCGGCCATCGGCGGAGCAACGCGTCCACCACATCCGTGTTCTCGCCCCTTCCGGTGGCCGCATCGAGGTCAACCACGTGAATTCGGTCGAAGCCACGGTCGAACCAGCGGGCGGTGACCGCCACGGGGTCGGCGATGCGGACCCGCTCCTCGGCGTAGGAACCACCCACGAGTTGCACGCACGCCCCGTCCCGCAGGTCGACCGCCGGCATCACGCGCATCGCGCGTCCCTGAGAAAGCGCCGCAAGAATTCGATCCCCGGGCGCGAGCTCTTCTCGGGGTGGAACTGCACCCCCCACAGCGATCCGACGCGTACGGCGGAGACGAACGAGACGTCGTCGTGCGTCGTGGTCGCCCAGGTGGAGGTCGCGTCCGCGGGCAGGCAGACGTAGGAGTGCGCGAAGTAGGCCCAGCCGAGCGGGAGCGCCGGCCCGCCGGTCACGACAGTCGTGCGGTTCCAGCCCATGTGCGGGCGCCGCCTCGTGGGCAAGGCGTCGACCCGGCCGGCGAGAACGCCCAGCCCCAGGCCGGGTGACTCGGCGCTGCGATCGAAGAGGAGCTGCATTCCTAGGCAGACGCCCAGAGCGGGCAGTCCGTCGGAGATGGCAGCCCGCACCAGGTCCCGGTGCGGAGCGAGTGCCTGTGCTGCCGGTCCGAAGGCGCCCACTCCCGGCAGCACCACGGCGTCGGCCGCCGACAGGAGGGCGAGGTCCGTTCGTATCTCGACTTCGTCGTCCGCCACTCGCAGCGCCTTGGCGATGGAGTGCATGTTGCTGATCCCCGCGTCGAACATCACGACCTTCATGCCAACGCCTCCTCGAGCGCGGCTGCCACGGCGACCATCAGCGGTTCCGGTCCGACCGTGATGCGCACCGCGTCGCCAAGGCCGGGCAGGTCGGGAAACTGCCGAACGGTCAGGCCGCGCCCGGCGAGCAGCGACGCGGTCGAGGCGGCATCGGGCACCGGTACGAGTACGAAGTTGGCGTGCGACGGCACGAAGGCAATTCCTCTGTCGCCCAGCTCGTCCTGCAGCAGGCGTCGGCAGGCCCTCGCCAGAAGTACGTGGTCGTCGACCCAGCGCCGGCCGTCGCCGCCCAGCACCGCGACGGCGGCGCGCTCCGCGGCGACGCCCACCTTGTACGGCCCCCGCGCCGCTTCCAGCCGGGAGATGACTGCGGGCGCGCCGACGGCGTAGCCGACTCGGAGGCCCGCCAGCCCGAATGCCTTGGAGAACGTGCGCACCACCAGCAGCCGCTCGTGCTCCCGCACCAGACTCATCGAGGTTCGGCCGCCGTAGTCGATGTAGGCCTCGTCGAGGACGGTGTAGCCGTTGAACCGCTCCAACAGGCGACGGACCTCGGCTTCCTCCAGCGCCGTTCCCGTCGGGTTGTTCGGTGAGCACAGGTATGCGACGGCTGCGCCCTTGGCGGTGATGGCATCGACGTCCAAGGAGAAGCCGGCGCCGAAAGCACATCCGGCGAAGCGCAGCCCGGCGGAGAGCGCGAAGGGTTCCACCATCGCGAACGTCGGGAAGGGCGCGACCAGCGTCTCCCCCGGTTGCGCCAGCACTCGGAAAGCGGTGGCCAGGACGTCGTCGGAGCCACAGCCGGTCGTCACCATGCTTACCGTCACACCGAGCCTTTCGGCCACCGCGTGACGGAGATCATCGGCAGCTCTGCTCGGGTAGTCGGAGCTGTCGGCGAATGACCGGCTCACGGCGGCGCGTGCTGCCGGAGGACAGCCCCAGGCATTTGTGTTGGCGCTGAGATCAACGGATCTCATCGCACCAACCGCTCCATCGACGTGACCACGATGCCGGTGCCTCCGAGGTCCCGGAGGTCGGCCATGGCACGGTCCAGGCAGGTCTCGTCGACGATCGCGTGCACCGCGAAGACGCTGTCGGTTCCCAGCAAGGGCATCACGGTCGGGCGCTCGACTCCTGGCAGTACGGCGGCCACGCGAGCCAGCGCGGCGGCGGGGATGTTCGCCATCACGTACCGGCGGGCGCGCGCCTGGACGACGGAGTCGAGCAGCATGATCAGGGGCTCGAGGGCAGGCTGCCGAGAAGGTGCCAACAGCCGGGCGGAAGACGCCAGAATCGTCTCCAGCTCCACGAGTCCGTTGCGCTTGAGGGTCGATCCGGTGGCCACGACGTCGACGATCACATCGGCGAGCCCGAGGTGGGGGGCGATCTCCGTCGCGCCCGACAGGCGGACGATCTCGACGCTGAGCCCCCGGCCCTCCAGGTAGGCCCGGGCGAGGTTGGGAAACGTCGTCGCCACGCGGAGCTCGCCCGTTAGGTCAGCGAGCGAGGCAAAGCCCGCGGTCTCCCGGGCGGCGAGCACCAGCCGGGCCCGTCCCACACCCAGGTCGAGCAGGTCATCCAAGGCAAGTCCCGACTCGCACACCAGGTCCCGGCCCGTCACACCAAGGTCGGCGACGCCGTCGGCGACGAAGGCCGGAATATCCTTCGCCCGGACGAACATCACCTCGTAGCGCTCGTCGATGCTGCTCAGCAGCGCGCTCTGGGGATCGATGTTGTCGAGGTGCATCCCCGCGTCCCCGAACAGCTGGTGCACCGCAGCAGCCATCCGGCCCTTGCTCGGCAACGCGATCCTGAGCGGCTGCACCTGTCTCCAGACATAGAAAAGGCCCACCCGTTAGCGGGTGGGCCTCGGGATGGACGAGGACGTATCGACGGCAGTCTCTACGCGCGCGCACTCCAACAGCCCACGGGGCTGTGGTGATGGCGGCGGACGGCGAGGCACGGCATGGCCGCGACAATACACGGGGAGCCAGCCGTTGACCCGGCGGTCTTCGGTGCGGTTGGCCCTGCGGGTCGGCGGCGGGGCCCCCCACATGCCGAAGGCCCGGCCTTGCGGCCGGGCCTTCGGGCGGTGAACAGAGCTAGATCGGGCGGACCTGCTCGGCCTGCGGGCCCTTCTGGCCCTGCGTGACCTCGAACTCGACGCGCTGGTTCTCATCGAGTGAGCGGTAGCCGTCGGCCAGGATGGCCGAGTGGTGCACGAACACGTCGGCGCCACCACCGTCCTGGGCGATGAAGCCGAAACCCTTCTCGGCGTTGAACCACTTCACGGTGCCTTGTGCCACTTGCGGTCTCCTTGTGGAGGACGGGTCGAGGGCGCACCTCGCGACCTCGGGCTGCCGCGGGATCGTCGTCCACTCCTCGATTGGGAACCGAGAAGAGAGAACGCCCGCTGTCAGGCTCCGCGGGCGTTCGCAAACGTTCGAGGAACTGCAACTGCAACCGTCGGCAACGGTAGCAGGTCTCGACGGGGGAGGCGAGCAGCGCTGGTCTGCCTCAGCGCGACACCGCGTTCGGCGGGTGGCGGTCGAGGAAAGAGTAGACATCGGTGGTGTCGACGCCGGGGAAGGTGCCGGCCGGCATCGCGGCCAACACATGCGAGTGGGCTCGCGCCGAGGGCCAGGCGTAGCCGTCCCAACGCGCCGCGAGCTCGGCCGGCGGCCGCTGGCAGCATGTCCCGTCCGGGCAACGCGACGTCGTACGCCGGTTGGTCAGACGGCCCCGGAACCAGCGCGCGTCCGCCACCGGCGTGCCGACCGTGACGGCGTGATGCGGGCCGCGGCCGGCTTCCACGTGATTCACGCAGAAGAAGGAACCGGCGGGCGTGTCGGTGTACTGGTAGTGGATCGAGAACTTCTCCGGCGAGCGGAACGCCTGCCGCGCGCCCCAGTGCCGGCAGACCCGCTGACCCTCGATGGCCCCCTGCCCGTCGGCCGGGAAGACGACCCCGTCGTTCTCGTAGGCCTTGAAGATCGTGCCGCTCTCGTCGGTGCGGACAAAGTGCACCGGAATGCCCAGGTGGCGCGTCGCCAGGTTGGTGAACCGGTGCGCCGCCATCTCGTAGGAGACCGCGAAGACGTCCTCGAGGTCGGCGACCGAGAGCTCCCGGTCGCTCTTGGCCTGCTCGAGAAATGGCCTGGCCAGGCTCTCGGGCACCAGTACGGCGCCGGCGAAGTAGTTGGCCTCGACCCGCTGCCGAAGGAAGTCGGCGAAGTCCGCTGGGTCGGAGTGCTGTAGCGCGAAGTGCCCCAGGGTCTGAAGTACGACCGTGCGGGCGTCCTGGCTGCCCAGCGCGTCGCGCTGCGGGATGAACATCCGACGATGGCGAAGATCGGTCACCGACCGCACGGACCGTGGCAGGTCTTGCACGTACTCGACCGCGAACCCGAAGTGGCCGGCGATGTCGAGCAGCACCCGCTGCGGCAGTGCGCCGGCGCCTCGGTAGCCGACGGCCTGCAGCGTCTGCGTCGCCAGCGCCTCGACGTCGGCGAAGTAGTTCTCCCGCTCTCGCATCGTCCGGCGGAGTGCGGCGTTGGCCGCCCGCGCCTCCTCGGGGCTCGCGGTCTGCGGCGCGGCGCG
>JBPCOX010000036.1:0-4880 GCA_050999825.1 Mycobacteriales bacterium | reverse complement strand
TTGGTGACGTAGTCGTCGGCGCCCAGCTCGAGCCCGAGCACCCGGTCGGTCTCCTCGCCGAGCGCCGTGAGCATCACCACCGGCACCGGGCTGGTACGCCGCAGCCGTCGGCACACCTCCAGCCCGTCCAGGCCAGGAAGCATCAGGTCGAGCACGACGAGGTCGGGCGGGCGGGCGGCGGCGGCGGAAAGCGCCGAAGGGCCGTCGGCCACCCTCTCGACGGAGAAGCCGGCCCGCTCGAGGTAACGGCTCACCACCTCGGCAACTGTGGCGTCGTCCTCGACGACCAGGATCCGGCCACTCACGGCCGGCCAGCAGACCGGCGTCGCAGCACATGCGGGCGCCGGCGCATTCTCCAAGGGTAGGCGGCTACGCCGGTCCTTTGGAGTCCCGAGGCCGAATGTCCGCGGTTCGTAATGCGCGTCGCAGCACGCGAGCCGCTCTGGCCGACGAACATTGCGGTGTGAGTCCGGTCGATGTCGTACTGCCCTGCCTCGACGAGGCAGCCGCGCTGCCATGGGTGCTGAGCCGGCTGCCGTCCGGCTACCGCGCCATCGTCGCCGACAACGGGTCCACCGACGGGTCCGCGCAGGTGGCGAGCCGCCTGGGAGCCCTCGTCGTCGAAGCGCCCGAGCGCGGGTTCGGTGCGGCGTGCGTTGCCGGCCTGCTGGCGGCGACCAGCGAGGTGGTCTGCTTCATGGACGCCGACGCCTCGCTGGACCCCCAGGAGCTTCCCGCGGTGGCCGGGCCGGTGCTCGCCGGCCGGGCCGACCTCGTTCTCGGCCGCCGGCTGCCCACGTCGCGAGCGGCCTGGCCGGCGCACGCCCGGCTGGCCAACGCCGTGCTGAGCCGCAGCCTGCGCCGGCGTACCGGCTACAGGCTGGCCGACCTCGGGCCGATGCGAGCAGTACGCCGCGAGGCCCTGCTGGGGCTGGGTCTGACCGACCGGCGGTTCGGCTACCCGCTGGAGATGGTCACCCGGGCGGCGGCCGCGGGCTGGCGGGTGGAGGAGGTCCCAGTGCGCTATCACCCACGGACCGGCCGGTCCAAGGTCACCGGCACCGCTCTGGGGACCCTGCACGCCATCAGCGACATGCGCCGGGTGCTCGCCTCGTGACGCCCGGATTCCAGCTGGTCGTGATCGCCAAGACCCCGCGGCCCGGCCGGGTGAAGACCCGTCTCTGTCCGCCGTACACGCCGGCACAGGCGGCCGAGCTGGCCACGGCGGCCCTCCGGGACACCCTGGCGGCCGTCCTGGCGACCCCGGCCGCCCGCCGCGTGCTCGCGCTCGACGGTGAGCGCCTCGACTGGCTGCCGCCCGGGTTCGACGTGGTCCCGCAGCGCGGCGTCGGCCTCGACGAGCGACTCGCCGCCGCCTTCGACGACGCGGCGGCCGGCGCCGCCCTGCCGACGCTGTTGATCGGCATGGACACCCCGCAGGTCTCCCCGGCGCTGCTCGGGGCCGCCGGCGCCACGCTCACCGCATCGGCCGGTACGGCGGTACTCGGCGCGGCGAGCGACGGCGGGTGGTGGGCTCTCGGACTCCCCCGGCCGGATGCCCGCCTGCTGCTCGGCGTACCGATGTCGAGCGCGCGCACCGGCGCGGCGCAGCGGCGGCGACTGGTCGCGGCGGGCCTGACCGTGGTCGAGCTGCCAGAGCTGACCGACGTGGACACCGCCGCCGCGGCGCGGGAGGTGGCCGCGGCGGCGCCCGGTACGGCGTTCGCCGCCACGCTCGCCGCGCTCGGCTCGGCGAGGGCGGCATGACGGCGCTCGCGGTGGACCTCTACGGCCGCGGGCTGGCGGCCACTGCGTCCGGCCGCGCTCCGCACGGCGTCTACGTCGAGTACGACGACGGTAGCCGGGTCGCGCTGCCGCTGCGGCGCTGGTCGCGCCCGCTGGTGGCCGGCGACCGGTCGCTGCTGGCCCGGGTCCAGGGGCCGACGCTCGACATCGGCTGCGGCCCCGGCCGGCTGGTGGCCGCGGTGACGGCAACCGGCGTACCGGCCCTGGGGATCGACATCTGCCCTGAGGCGGTGCGCATCACCCGCAGCTCCGGTGCCTACGCTCTGCGCCGAGACGTGTTCGGGCGGGTGCCCGCGGAGGGGCGTTGGCAGACCGCGCTGCTCGCCGACGGCAACATCGGGATCGGGGGTGACCCGGTGGCGCTGCTGCGGCGTACCAGGGCGCTGCTGGCGCCCGGCGGCCGGGCCCTGGTTGAGCTCGACCCGCCGGGGACGCGCAGCCGCCAGGTGCGGGTCCGGCTGCGGTCCGCAGCCGAGCACAGCCGCTGGTTCGGGTGGGCGCACCTGGGGGTCGACGACCTGCCTGTGGTAGCCGAGGCCGCGGCGCTGGCGCCGGAAGCCGTCTGGAAGGGGCGTGGGCGATGGTTCGCCTGCCTGGTCGCTCGCTCCTGACCCGACCGCTGCCGCGGCCCCCGGGTCTGCTCCGGCTCGGCCCGTTGCGGGCCGAGGCCTTCTCCAGCCGGCTGCACGACGAGCGGGTCGCCGCCCGGCTCGGGCTTTGGCTCGGCATCACCTTCTCGATCTGTTTCGTCACTGGGCTGATCAGCCACGGCATCCAGCACCCGCCGTCGTGGTTCCCGTGGCCATCGCGCCCGGTCAACCTCTACCGGTTCACCCAGGGGCTGCACGTCCTCACCGGGCTGGCCTCGATCCCGCTGCTGCTGGCCAAGCTCTGGACGGTCTACCCGAAGCTGTGGGAGTGGCCGCCGCTGCGCGACGTGGCGCACGCGGTGGAGCGGGCGTCGCTGTTCGTGCTCGTCGCCGGCGCGACCTTCCAGCTGTTCACCGGGCTCATCAACATCGCCTACTGGTATCCGTTCCGCTTCTTCTTCACCACCACGCACTACTGGACCGCCTGGATCACCATGGGCGCGCTCGTCGTGCACGTGGGTACCAAGATCGCAGTCAGCCGCCGGGCGCTGTCGCGGAGCTCGCCGGACGGGCCGGACGGGTCGGACGGGTCGGCGGAGCCGGGACTGTCCCGCCGTGGGCTGCTGACCACCGTCGGGCTCGCCAGCGCCGCGATCGTGGCGGTCTTCGCCGGGTCGACCGTTCCGGGACTGCGCCGACTGACCCTGCTGGCTCCGCGGCGACCGGACATCGGTCCGCAGGGGCTGCCCGTCAACAAGACCGCCAGGGCCGCGAAGGTGGTCGGAACGGCACGGGACCCGGCGTACCGGTTGACCGTCGGGGGGGCGGGGGCGACGACCCTCTCGATGAGCCTCGACGAGCTGCGGGCGATGCCGCGGACGACGTCCGCGCTCCCGATCGCCTGTGTCGAAGGGTGGTCGGCGACGGGCGTCTGGACCGGCGTACGGCTGCGCGACGTGCTCGACCGGGTGGGCGCACGCCCGGATGCCCGGGTACGGGTCGAGTCCCTCGAGAAGGGCGGCCTCTACCGGTCGACGACTCTCAACCCCGCGCACGCCCGAGACCCACTGACCCTGCTCGCCACCGAGCTGCACGGCGAGGAGCTCGATATCGACCACGGCTACCCGTGCCGGCTCATCACCCCGAACCAGCCCGGAGTGCTGCAGACGAAGTGGGTCACCCGGGTGACGGTCCTGTGACCGGGCGGCCCGCCGGGCGCGGGCGTGGGGTGCTG
Organism: Mycobacteriales bacterium; assembly: GCA_050999825.1. Classification (GTDB taxonomy): domain Bacteria; phylum Actinomycetota; class Actinomycetes; order JALYNC01; family JALYNC01; genus JBPCOB01. Next base: position 1,250 of record JBPCOX010000036.1, on the reverse strand, counting down.
CTGGTTCTCGGCCTGCTTGCGGCCCGCCAGGGACGGCGTGACGTGCCCACCGCTCAGCCAAGTGCAGGACCCCCTGGCGAGCCGACCAGGCCGGACCGGCCGCACACGGTCTCCGGCATCGAGGAGCCGCCGCGGTGGCGGAGCCGCTGGGCGTTCTACGCCGTCGGCGCGGCGATGATGGGCTGGGGCCTCTACGGGCTGCTGACCACGGCCTCCACGAAGCCGCTGAACTGGGCCAGCTTCTTCGTCGGCGGGGTCGTCGCGCACGACCTCGTCTTCTTGCCGCTCCTTGCTCTGGTGGTCGTGCTCGCCCTGCATCGGGTCCCGGCGCGGTACCGCTCCTATGTCCAGGCCGGCGTGCTGATCTCGGGGCTGCTGACCCTGGTGACACTGCCGATGGTGCTGAGCCCCGGGCGGCCCGACGACCCTTCCACCCTGCCGCTGCCCTACGCCCGAAACCTGTTCGTCGCGGTGGCCGTCGTCTGGGTCGCGGTCCTCGTCACCGCGGCGGTGGGCCGGCAGAACCGGCTGGGGAACCGGGCCCGTGGTCAGCCGCGGGCGGTCATCGAGTAGCGCAGCTTGGCCATCATGACCTCCGCCTCGGGCACCATGCCGCTGGCCTCGAACAGCTCGGACACCCGAGCGGCGAGCCCCTCGGGTGTCCAGCGCATCGAGGAGTTCTCGATCGCCGCGACGCTCGTGTACGGCCGGTAGAGCTCGACCGCGTCCCCCTGTACGCCGAAGACCTTCCCGCTGATGTGACGCGCCGCGTCGCTGCAGAGGTAGGCGACCATCGGCGCCACGTTGTCCGGATGCCAGAAGTCGAAGAGCGCCTGGTCCCCGGCGGTCTGCGGGATGTCGCCGTACGCGCCCTCGGTCATCCGGGTGCGGGCCGCCGGCGCGATGGCGTTGCAGGTCACTCCGTAGCGCCCCATCTCCTGGGCGACGATGGTGGAGAAGGCCGCGATGCCGGCCTTGGCGGCGCCGTAGTTGGCCTGGCCGAAGTTGCCCAACAGGCCGCTGCTGCTCGTCGTACACACGACCGCACCCGGCCGGTTCTCTGCCCGCCAGTACTCGCAGGCGAAGTGCGTCATCGCGTAGTGGCCCCGCAGGTGCACCGCGATGACCGCGTCCCACTCCTCGGGGGACATCTTTGCGATGGTCCGATCCCGGAGGATGCCGGCGTTGTTGACCAGCGCGTCGAGCGCGCCGTAGGTGTCGATCGCCCGCCGGACGAGGTCGCGCGCCGC
>JBPCOX010000011.1:0-5775 GCA_050999825.1 Mycobacteriales bacterium | reverse complement strand
CGTCGCGAAGCGTGCGCCCGTCGACGTACTCCATGACGATGTAGGACACGGAGGTGCCGCCGGACCCGTCCTCCCCGGTGTCATAGACCGCCACGATCGAGGGGTGGTTCAGCGAAGCCGCTGACTGGGCCTCGCGGCGGAACCGGGCCTGGAACCCCGGCTCGCGGGCCAGGTCGGCGCGCAGCGTCTTGATGGCGACGTCACGTCCCAGCCGTACGTCGCTACCGAGGTGCACCTCGGCCATGCCGCCGTAGCCCAGCAGCGGCCCGAGCTCGTATCGGTCGCCGAGGCGCCGAGCCGGCGCTGTCACCGACGCTTGCCCTTGCCGCCGCCCTTGGCGTCCTTGCCGGCCGCCCCGCCACCGTCGGGGGGAGCGGTCGCTACGGTCACGGTGACGGTCAGGCCCTTCGCCACGGTTCCGGTCGGCGCTACCGCCAGCACGCTACCCGGAGCGGAGCCGACCATCGCCACCCGCCGCACCCGAAGTCCAGCGGCCGCCAGCTCCGCGGCCACGGTGGCGTAAAGGCGACCCCGGAACCGGGCGGCGTCGAGCGTCACGCTGGCCGGGGTGGCGACCACCGCCGATGGCGAGGCGGCCGGCTTGGCGGTCGGCGTACGACGGGTGTCGCAGGCTCGCAGCCCGAGTGTCGCCAGCAGCACGGCGACCAGCGCCGTCAGCAGCAGCCGACCGACGTGGCGTGGGCGCCGGGTCGCGGCCGTGGGGAAAGCGGCGGTGTAGGCCCGAGTCGGCGGATCGGTGACCGGGCGCGCGAAGGCCCGGGTGTCCGACGTCGCGGCTCCGGCCGCGAGCGCGTCCCGCAGCGCCAGCGCCTGCCGGGCGAACTTCCCGGCGTCTCCCGGCCGGTCCGACGGGGACTTGGCCATCGCGGCGGCCACCAGGTCGCGGACCGGAAGCGGTACGTCGGCCGGTAGCGGGGGGGGCGCGTCGTGCACGTGCGCCGCCGCGACCGCGACCGCGTTGTCGGCGACGAAGGGCCGCCAGCCGGCCAGGCACTCGTAGGCGACGATCCCGAGGGAGTAGACGTCGCTCGCCGCGGTGACGTCACGGCCGGAGCCCTGCTCCGGCGAGAGGTAGTAAGCCGTGCCGACCACCAAGCCGGTCTGGGTGACCGAGGTCCCCCCGAGGACGCGGGCGATGCCGAAGTCGGTGACCTTCACCACGCCGTCCGGCCGCACGAGCAGGTTTCCGGGCTTGATGTCGCGGTGCACCACACCGGCCTCGTGCGCCTCCTGCAGCGCCTGCCCGACCTGTCCGACGATGTCGAGCGTTCGCTCGACGGGTAGCCGCCCCTCGCGTGCGAGCACGCTCGACAACGGCTCGCCCTCGACCAGCTCCATCACGAGGTACGACGTGTCGCCGACCTCGCCGTAGTCGAAGATGCCGGCGATCCCAGGGTGGGAGAGCCCGGCCGTGTGCCGGGCCTCGGCCCGGAACCGGGCGAGGAAGGCAGTGTCATCGGCGTACTCCGGCCGCAGCACCTTGATGGCCACCGACCGGCCCAGCAGCTGGTCCTGCGCCCGCCAGACCTCGCCCATGCCGCCGACCGCGATCCGGGAGACCAGCTGGTATCGGTCCGCCAGGCACAGCTCAGGGCTCAGTGTCATCGGCCGAGCACCGCCGCCATCACGTCGCGCGCGATCGGGGCGGCCACCCGGCCACCGGTGGCATCCGAGCCGAGCCCGCCGCCGTCCTCGACCAGCACCGCGACGGCCACCCTTGGTGCGTCGGCCGGGGCGAACCCGATGAACCAGGCGTGCGGGGGCTCCCCGACCGCGTGCTGCGCCGTGCCGGTCTTGCCGGCCACCGCCACCCCGGAGATCTGCGCCGCACGCCCGGTGCCGCTGTCGACGACCAGCCGCATCATCGACGTCAGGGCGTCGGCGACCTGTGGCGATGTCGCCCGGCCGAGCTCCTTCGGTCTCGCGGCGTCCAGGGTTGCCAGGTCAGGGGTCTGCACCTCCTGCACGAGGTAGGGCCGCATCACGACGCCCGAGTTGGCCACCCCGGCGGCGATCATGGCGGCCTGCATGGGAGTGAGGCGGACGTCGAACTGGCCGATCGCGGACAGCGCGGTCTGCGGGGCGTCGAGCTCGGCCGGAAAGCGACTGCGGGCCACCGGCAGTGGCACCGACAGGCCGGCGTCGATGCCGAAGGCCTCCGCCTGGTCCCGCAGCGCGGTGGCGCCCACCGCGAGCCCGACGCCGGCGAAGGCGGTGTTGCAGGAGATGCGCAGGGCGTCGGCGAGGGTGGTCGTCCTGCCGTCGCCGCAGCTCTCGCCACCGAAGTTCTTGAGGAAGCGGTTGGTCAACGGCAGCTTCAGCGCGGTGGGCGAGGGCACCCGGGTGTCGGGCGTGTACCTGCCGCTGGTCAGTGCGGCCGCTGCGGTGACCACTTTGAACAGCGACCCGGGCGGATAGGTCTCGGAGATAGTCCGGTTCCGGAGCGGCCCGGCCGGATCCTTCGACAGCCGGTCGTACGCCGCCCGGATCGCCTTGGTGTCGTGCGAGGAGAGCAGGTTCGGGTCGAACGACGGCGCGGTGACAAGCGCGAGGATCGCACCGGTGGCCGGGTCCAGCGCCACCACCGCGCCGCGCTTGCCGGCCAGCCCTCGCCCAGCGGCGGCCTGCGCGGCCCGGTTGAGGGTGAGCACCACGGCGCCGCCCTGCGGCGTACGGCCGGTGAACCAGTCGCTCACCCGGCGGGCGAACAGGCGGTCGTCGTCGCCGGAGAGGATGGGGTTCTCCTCCTGCTCGATCCCGGTGCCGCCGTAGATCAGTGAGAAGAAGCCGGTGGCCGGGGCGTAGAGCGCCCCCCCGGGGTAACGGCGCAGGTATTTCAGCCGGTCGTCCGTGGCGGTGGAGCCGGCCAGCTCGCGCCCGCCGGCGAGGATCGGGCCGCGCTGACGTTCGTAGGCCGCCAGCAGCACCCGGCCGTTGTGGGGGTCCCGCTTCAGCCGCGAGGCCTGGACCACCTGGACGTAGTTGGCGTTGACCAGCAGCAGGGCGAACAGCACCAGGCAGGCGAGCGCGAGCCGGCGCAAGGGCGCGTTCACCGCCGTACGACCTGGGTGGGCGCATCCTGCAGCGGCACGCCCGCTGCCGGCGCCACCGGCTCCGGTGCCGGTCGGCGGGCCGCGTCGCTGATGCGCAGCAGGAGCGCGACCAGGGCCCAGTTGGCGACCAGCGACGAGCCCCCGTAGGACAGGAAAGGCAGGGTGAGGCCGGTCAGCGGGATCAGTCGGGTCACCCCCCCGACCACGACGAAGACCTGCAGCGCCAGGCCGAAGGACAGCCCGGCGGCGAGCAGCTTGCCGAAGGAGTCGCGGACCGTCAGCCCCGCCCGCAGCCCCCGCTCGACGAGCAGGACGAACAGCACCAGCACCGCCATCAGACCGGCCAGCCCCAGCTCCTCGCCGATGGTCGCGGTGATGAAGTCTGACTTCGCGAAGGGCACCGCGTCCGGCCGGCCCTGGCCGAGCCCGGTGCCGCCCACCCCGCCGTTGGCCAGCCCGAACAGTCCCTGCACGAGCTGGAACCCGGCACCGTTCGGGTCGGCGAAGGGGTGCAGCCAGATGTCGACCCGGGCGCGGACGTGGCCGAAGAGGTGGTAGGCGAGGTAGGCGCCGGCCGAGAACAGCCCGACGCCGATCAACAGCCAGGAGCGCCGCTCGGTGGCGACGTAGAGCATCGCCACGAAGATTCCGAAGAACAGCAGGGAGGTCCCGAGGTCCTTCTCGCGCACCAGGACGGCGAGGCTGGCCAGCCAGGCCACGACCACCGGCCCGAGGTCACGGCCGCGGGGCAGGTCGATGCCGAGAAACCGGCGCCCGACCAGGGTCAGCAGCTCGCGCTTGGCGACGAGGTAGCCGGCGAAGAAGACCTCCAGCGCGAGCTTGGCGAACTCGCCAGGCTGCAGCGAGAACCCGGCCACCCGGATCCAGATGCGGGCGCCGTTGACGGTGCTGAACCGGGCGGGGAGCACCGCTGGGATCAGCAGCAGCAGCAGCCCGACCGCCGCGGCGGTGTAGGCGTAGCGCTGCAACGTCCGGTGGTCGCGGGCGACCAGCAGTACGGCGAGGAAGAGCACCACGCCGACGGCCGTCCACGCCAGCTGCAGCGGCGCGTCCGCGCGCGGCAGGGCCCGCCCGAGCGAACGGGCCCGCTCGTCGCCGGCCAGGTCCAGCCGGTGGATCAGCACCAGCCCCAGGCCGTTGAGCAGCGCGACGATCGGCAGCAGCAACGGGTCGGCGTACGGCGCCAGCCGGCGCACGCCGAGATGGGCGGCGCCGAGCAGCGCGGCGAACCCGGCCGCGTAGCGGGCGGCGTCCGGCGGTACCCGACCGTCCTGTGCGTAGCCGACCGCAACGTAGGCGGCCGCCACCAGGGCGACCGCAAAGACCACCATGGCCAGCTCGACCCCGCGCCGGCGGGCCCGGCGGCCACCGTCGAGCGTCGCGGCGGTCACTGCGAGGCGCCGGCGCACGGAGTCGGGATCGGCGCCGCCGGTGTCGGGCTCGGGGCGGCGCTGGCAGTGGCGCCCGGGGTGGCGCCTGGGGTGGTGCCGGGCGTGGCACCGCCCGTAGGTGCCGGCGCTCCGGTCGGGACCGGCACCTGCGCCGTCCCACAGGCGGTGCTCTGGCTCTGCAGCCGGTCGCCGATCCGCCGGGCGTCGGTGAGGTCCTTCGCCGGTATCCCCTGCTGCACCCGCTGCTGCATGAAAGGCGGCAGCGCGTCCAGCTGCACGCCGATGCGCTCCTGGACGCCGGAGAGGTGGACGCCGGCCACCGACCCGTCCAGTCCCTGGTAGATCGCCACTTCGTTGCCCGCCGTCCCGACGTAGTACTGGGAGCGGACGTAGAGGACGCCGGCACCGGCCAGCACGGCCAGCAGCAGCACGAGCAGCGCCGGGAGCAGGAGCGCCCGACCGCGGCGGGGCGGCGAGGCGACCGGGTCCGGGGGCAGCGGGACCCGTCGCCTCCTCGGTCGGGTGGCGAGCGCGGCTCGACCGGCTGCGGTCTCCGTCGAGGGAGCGCGAACCTCGTCGTCGGCCGCCGCGGCGCCCGCCACCACGACCGGCTCGTCCACCGGCGGGCCGCCGTCCACGACATCGGCGACGATGCAGGAGATGTTGTCCGGCCCGCCCCCCCGTAGCGCCAGCTCCACCAGCCGGTCCACCGCTGCCTGGGGGTCGGTCAGCAGCAGGCCGTCCCGGATGGTCGAGCTGGAGACGACATCGGACAGGCCGTCGCTGCAGAGCAGGTAGCGGTCCCCGACTCGTGCCTCGCGGACCGAGAGGTCCGGCTCGACCTTGCCGGCGTCGAGCACCCGCATGATCACCGAGCGCTGCGGGTGCTGACCGGCCTCCTCAAGGGTGATCCGACCCTCGTCGACGAGCGCCTGGACCAGCGTGTGGTCGTTCGTGATCTGGGTCAGCGCTCCGTCGCGGAGGAGGTAGCCACGGGAGTCGCCGACGTGCACCATTGCGAGCCGGCTACCCGCTGCCAGCAGGGCGGTCAGCGTCGTCCCCATACCCTCCAGGGCGCCGTCGCCGGCGACCATGTCTCGTAGCTGCGCACTCGCGGTGTCGACGGCCCGGCGGAGCGCGTCGAGCAGGTCACCGCCCGGGGCATCCTCGTCGAGGGGAGCCAGCGCGGCGATCGCGACGGCGCTGGCGACCTCGCCCGCCGCGTGCCCGCCCATGCCGTCGGCGATGGCGAGCAGGCGTGGACCGGCGTACAGGGAGTCCTCGTTGCC
>JBPCOX010000300.1:0-12410 GCA_050999825.1 Mycobacteriales bacterium | reverse complement strand
GCGAGGCCACGTACGACCCGCACGCGATCCAGGAGCGCTGGCTGCCGGTCTGGGAGGAGCTGCGGCTGTTCGAGGCCGGCGGCCCAGATGACCCGCGCCCGCGCAAGTACGTCGTCGACATGTTCAGCTACCCCTCCGGTGACCTGCACATGGGGCATGCCGAGGCGTACTCGATCGGTGACGCCGTGGCCCGGTTCGAGCGGCTGCGCGGCTTCAACGTGCTGCACCCGATCGGCTGGGACTCCTTCGGGCTGCCGGCAGAGAACGCCGCCTTCAAGCGCGGCCTGGACCCACGGGACTGGACCTACGCCAACATCGCCGTCCAGGCCGAGTCGTTCCGGCGGATGGGCATGTCCTTCGACTGGCGGAGCCGTCTGCACACCTCCGATCCGGAGTACTACCGCTGGACCCAGTGGCTGTTCCTGCGGCTGTTCGAGCGCGGACTGGCCTACCGCAAGGCGAGCCCGGTCAACTGGTGCCCGAACGACCAGACCGTGCTGGCGAACGAGCAGGTCATCGGCGGCCGCTGCGAGCGCTGCGACGCCGTGGTCACCAAGCGCACCCTGACCCAGTGGTTCTTTCGCATCACCGACTACGCCGACCGGCTGCTCGCCGACATGTCGGGCCTGGAGGGCCGCTGGCCCGACCGGGTGCTGACGATGCAGCGCAACTGGATCGGCCGCTCCACCGGCGCGTCGGTCGACTTCGCCGTCGAAGGCCACGCCGAGCCGGTACGGGTCTTCACCACCCGCCCGGACACCCTGTACGGCGCCACCTTCTTCGTGCTGGCCGTGGACTCGGTCCTGGCCGCCGAGCTGGCTGCCGGCGGCGGGCACGAGGCGGAGTTCGCGGCGTACCGGGAGTCGGTGCGGTCACTGACGGAGATCGACCGGCTGTCCACCGAGCGGCCGAAGACCGGCGTGTTCCTAGGCCGGTACGCCGTCAACCCGGTGAACGGCGAGCGGATCCCGGTCTACGCCGCCGACTACGTGCTGCCCGACTACGGCACCGGGGCGATCATGGCGGTGCCCGCGCACGACCAGCGTGACCTGGACTTCGCCCGAGCGTTCGGCCTGCCGGTGCGCGCCGTCATCGACACCGGCGAGCCAGACCCGGCAGAGACCGGCGTTGCGACCGCCGGTGCGGGCGTGGTCGTCAACTCCGGCCCGTACGACGGCCTATGCAAGGTTGCGGCGATCGAGGCGATCACCGCCGACCTGGCGGCGTCGGGTCGGGGACAGGCAGCGGTCACCTTCCGGCTACGTGACTGGCTGCTGTCCCGCCAGCGCTACTGGGGCGCGCCCATCCCGATCGTGCACTGCCCTTCCTGCGGCGAGGTCGCCGTACCCGACGCGGAGCTGCCGGTGCGGCTGCCGGAGTCCGGTTACTCGCTGCGGCCGGAGGGCGGTCTGTCGCCGCTGGAGTCGGCGACGGAATGGGTCGCCGTGGCCTGCCCGAGCTGTGGCGGGGAGGCTCGGCGCGACACCGACACCATGGACACCTTCGTCGACTCCTCGTGGTACTTCCTGCGCTACCCGTCGGTGGGCTGCGACGCGGCCCCGTTCGACCGGGAGCAGCTGCGGCGCTGGGCGCCCGTCGACCAGTACGTCGGCGGCGTCGAGCACGCGATCCTGCACTGCCTGTACGCCCGCTTCCTGACCAAGGTGCTCTGCGATCTCGGCTACATCGAGTTCGCCGAGCCGTTCACCGCCCTGATGTGCCAGGGACAGGTGATCATGAACGGCGCGGCCATGAGCAAGAGCAAAGGCAACCTGGTGGACCTGCAGGCGGAGCTGGCCGCGCACGGGCCGGACGCCGTACGGGTGACCATGCTCTTCGCCGGTCCGCCGGAGGACGACATCGACTGGGCCGACGTCTCGCCGACCGGATCGGGGAAGTGGCTGGCCCGGGTGTGGCGGCTGGCCGGCGACGTCGGCGCCGCCGGCACGGGTGCGCCGGAGTCGCGCGGCGACCCGGCGCTGCGAACGGTCGTGCACCGGTTGGTGGACGAGACCACCATGCTGGTGCAGGGCTTGCGGTTCAACGTGGCTATCGCCCGGTTGATGGAGCTGACCTCCGCGCTCCGCAAGGCCGTGGAGGGTGGGGCACTGGAGTCCCACGCGGGAACGGTGGCGGTGCGCGAGGGCACGTCGGCGCTGGTGCGGATGATGTCGATCTTTGCGCCGTTCACCGCGGAGGACGGCTGGGCCCGGCTGGGGATGACGCCGTCGGTGGTGTCAGCGGGCTGGCCGACGGCCGAACCGGCGCTGTTGGTGGAGGAGACGGTCACCTGCGTCGTCCAGGTCGACGGCAAGGTGCGCGACCGGTTGACGGTACCCGCCACCATCGACGAGGCCGGGCTGCGGGAGCTGGCGCTGGAGGCGGCGGGTGCCGTCCGTGCCCTGGCCGGTCGGCCGGTGCGGATGGTCGTGGTGCGGCCGCCCAGGCTGGTCAACATCGTCACCGGCTGATCCCTCCTCGACCGCGCTAACCTCCGCGCCATGCCCGGCGCGCCGCTGGTCACCGTGGTGACCGACTCCACGGCGTACCTGCCACCGGCGGTGATCGACCGGTACGGGCTCACTGTGGTGCCGCTCCAGGTGGTGCTCGACGGGCGGGTCGGGACCGAGGGCCGGGAGGTCACGCCGGCCGACGTGGCGGCGGCCTTAGATCACCGGCGGGCGAAGGTGAGCACGTCCCGGCCACCACCGACGGCGTTCGTCTCCGCGTACGACGAGGCCGCCAAGGCCACCGGCGCCACCGACATCGTCTCGGTGCACCTGTCCGGCGAACTGTCCGGAACGGTGGAGTCGGCGCGGCTGGCCGCGGCGGAGGTGGCGCCTCGGTTGCGCGTCCGGGTGGTGGACTCTCGTTCCACTGCGATGGGTCTGGGCTTCGCGGTGATGGCCGCGGCGGAGGCGGCGGCCCGGGGGGGAGGGCTGGCCGCTGTCGAGCAGGCCGCTGTGGACCAGGCGGCGCGCACCTCGTCGTTGTTCTACGTCGACACCCTCGAGCACCTGCGCCGCGGCGGCCGGCTCGGCCCCGCCGCCGCATTGGTGGGCTCGGTCCTGGCCGTCAAGCCGATCCTGCACGTCGTCGACGGCAAGATCGCGTCGCTGGCGAAGGTTCGGACGGCCTCCAAGGCGCTGGCCCGGCTGGAGGAGCTGGCGGTCGAGGCGGCCGGGGACGGTCCGGTGCTGCTTGCGGTGCACCACCTGGCCGCTCCGAACCGGGCTGGCGAGCTCGCTGACCGGCTCCGCTACCGCATCGCCGAGGCAACCGACGTCTACGTGTCGGAGGTCGGCGCGGTGGTGGGGGCGCATGTGGGTCCGGGGCTGCTCGGAGTGGTCGTCGCGCGGCGGTGAGCACCACGACCCTGCTCTACGCCGCTGCCGCCACCGTCGGCTACCTGGTCGGGTCGCTGTCGCCGGCAGCCTTCCTCGCTCGGCGCGCGGGCGTGGACCTGCGAGCCCGCGGCAGCGGCAATGTGGGCGCGACCAATGTCGGGCGCCTACTGGGGCGCCGTACCGGCGTGGCCGTGGCTCTCATCGACGTGACGAAGGGGGCGCTGCCCGCCGCCGGCTTCGGTCTGATCCGCCCCGGCGCCGGGTTGGTGGCCGGGCTGGCTGCCGTGATCGGGCATGTGACCTCGCCGTTGCTCCGGGGTCGCGGTGGCAAGGGGGTGGCGACGGCGGCCGGCGCCGTGCTGGGCTCGCACCCTCGGTGGGCTCCGTTCGTCCTGGTCACCTGGCTGCTCGTGCTGCTGGCGTCCCGCTGGGTGGCGCTCGCGTCCGTCAGTGCCGCGCTGTCGCTGGTGGCGGTTGCGGTGGTGGTCGGCGCGGCGGCTCCCTCGTTGCTGTGGGCCGCAGCCCTGGCCGCCACGGTGGTCGCCCGGCATCGGCCCAACCTCGCACGCTGGTGGTCAGGCCGGCGGGCGTCGCCGGACTGACGGCCGCGCTGTGCACAGCCCGTCGCCCGTCCACCGGTGCCTCCGGACCGGCGGGGAACTGTCGGTGAGCTGCCTACCGTCGAGCAGGTGAGACGTCAACACCTGCGGCCGCCAGGGCCCGACGATGCCGAGCGCGCGGAGGCACGGGTGCGGGCGTGGCGGGCGGCTCCCCCGTCGGGCGCGGCGGAGTCCCACCCGTGCGAGCAGCGACCTGGGGGCTGGGTGCCGGACGAGGACTGGCGGCAAGGCGACAACGACCAACCGCCGGCCGGCCCGCCATCAGGTTCGCGTCCGGCTGGTTCCCCGGCTGAGGCCGTGCAGGCCGGCGTGGAGGCCATGCCCTCGCCCGTTGGCCCGCCGGCCGGAGTGGGGTGGGTGCACGGGCGGTGGGGCTGGCTGGTGGACCGGTTGCCCCCCGCGTTGCGAGGCGCCTCCGTCGCTCCCAGCCGCCGGGCGGTGAGTGCGATGGCGGTGGTTGCTCTCGCGGTGGCCGCCTCGACCGGCTGGCTGCTGCTGCGCAACGCTCCGCAGCCGGCGGTCGTCGCACCGGCGGTGGCCCGCACGCTGCCGGTGGGCACGGCGAGCCCCAGCCCGGTCAGGGTCGTCCTGGTGGACGTCGCCGGCAAGGTACGCCGGCCCGGAGTCGTTCGGTTGCCGCTCGGGTCGCGGGTCGGGGACGCGGTGCGGGCGGCTGGGGGCGTTCCGGCCGGGGTCGACGTCGGGCTGCTGAACCTGGCCAGGCCGCTCACCGATGGTGAGCAGGTCCTCGTGGGGCTGGGCGCCGTCGAGGCCGCGCCGGTCTCGCCGGGCGCCTCGGGAGGCGCGGGGTCGGCGGGAGGAAGTCCGGTCGAGCTCAACACGGCCACGTTGGCGGACCTGGACGGGCTGCCGGGGGTGGGTCCGGTGCTCGCCCAGCGCATTGTCGAGTGGCGGACGGCGCACGGGCCGTTCACGTCGGTCGAACAGCTGCGCGACGTGCCGGGCATCGGGGACCGCAAGTTCGAAGACCTTCGGCCGCGGGTGCGGGTGTGAGCGCGGACCGTAGCTGTCCGCCGGTCGAGCCGGCGGCCAGGGTGGGTGACCTGCGGCTGGCCGTTCCGGCGGGTGCAGCCTGGTTGTGCGCGGCGGTGGCCCTGCGCGCGACGCCTGCTGTCGCGCTCGTGACCGCGACGATCCTCGGCGCGGCGGGGGTGGTGGCCCTGCTGGTGCGCGGGCGGCTTGCCCGGGTGGTCGCCGCTGCGCTGCTGAGTGCTGCGGCTGCCGGTGCCGTCTCCGGCGTACGGCTCGTCGAGCTGCACAGTGGGCCGGTGCCCCGGCTCGCAGCAGCGGGCGCTCCGCTCACCGCTGAGCTGGTCGTCACCGGCGATCCGGCCCTGCACGCCGGGCGTGTCCGCGGCTCGGCACTCGGCCGGTCCCTGGTCGTGCTGCCCGCACGCCTGTCGCTCGTGGTGACGCGCGGGGTGAGCCTGGGGGTCCGCGCGCCGGTCACCGTGCTGGCGACGGGGAGCGGCTGGACCGGTCTGCTGCCCAGTCAGCGGGTGGCGGTGACCGGCCGGCTCGAGCGGCCGAGCCGGGGTGACCTGGTGGCGGCCGTACTGCTGGCCCGAGGTCCGCCACGCGTGTTGAGCGGCCCATCGCGGGTGCAGGGCGTCGCGGGCCGAGTCCGAGCCGGCCTGCGCTCGGCCACTGCGGGGCTGCCGCCGGACACGGCCGGGCTGCTGCCCGGGCTGGTTCTCGGAGACACCTCACGGCTGAGCCCGACCCTGCGGTCGGACTTTCGCACCACTGGCATGACGCACCTGGTGGCGGTGTCTGGCGCCAACGTCGCGATCGTACTCGGCGCGGTGTTGGTGCTGGCTCGCTGGCTGCAGCTCGGCCCGCGAGCGGGACCAGCCGCTGCTGGGCTGGCGCTGGCGGGCTTCGTCGTCCTGGCCCGCCCGTCTCCGAGCGTGCTGCGGGCAGCGGCCATGGGACTGGTCGTCGTGCTCGCCCTCGTCACCGGCCGGGCCCGGGCCGCTCTACCGGCGCTGTCGGCCGCGGTTCTCGGGCTGCTGCTGATCGAGCCGGCACTGTCGCGATCGATCGGCTTCGCCCTTTCGGTCGCGGCAACCGCCGGTCTCCTGGTTCTGGCGCCGCCCTGGCGTGCGCGCTTCGCCCGCCGGCTGCCGGGCTGGCTGGCTGATGCCGTTGCCGTCCCGTTGGCGGCGCAGTGTGCGTGCGCACCGCTGATCGCTGCCATGTCGGCCCAGGTGAGCCTGGTCGCGGTGCCCGCAAACCTGCTCGCCGCCCCCGCGGTCGTGCCCGCCACCCTGTTCGGCGTGCTCACGGCCCTGGCGGCACCCTGGTTTGCGCCGCTGGGCCGGCTGCTGGCCGAGGTCGCTGGTGTGCCAGCCGGATTCATCGTCACCGTCGCGCAGGTGGGCGCTCGGCTACCGGGGGCCGCCCTGCCTTGGCCCGCCGGAGGCACGGGCGCCGCACTCCTGACGGTGGCGTCCGTGGTGGGCGTGCTCGTCGTCTCCTCCGCCGCTGGCCGACGACTGGCCGCCGCCGCGGCGGTGAGCGCGCTGCTGGTCGCGGTCGCCGTACGCGCGGTCACCCCGGGCTGGCCGCCGCGGGGATGGCAGCTCGTGACCTGTGACGTGGGTCAGGGGGACGCGCTGGTCCTATCGGCCGGCCGCGGGACCGCGGTGGTGGTCGACGCGGGCCCCGACCCAGAACTCCTCGGCCGCTGCCTGCGCGCGTTGGGCGTGCGCAGGGTGCCGCTCGTCGTGCTGACGCACCTTCACGCCGATCACGTCGAGGGCCTTCCGGCCCTGCTGAGAACTCACCGTGTAGCAGAGGTTGAGGTCGGCCCACTGGAGGAGCCGCCGGAGGAGTGGTTGCGGGTCGCCGGCTGGGTTCGCGCCGCCGGGGCCCGCCTGACCCGGGTGGCGGATGGGGAACTCCGGTCTCTCGGCGACCTGCGCTGGCAGGTGCTCGCTCCTGCCCGGGCGTTCTCCGGAACGAACTCCGACCCTAACAACAGCTCGATCGTGCTGCGGGTGCAGCTCGCCGGCTTCACCGCTCTGCTGACCGGGGACGTGGAGCCGCCGGCTCAGCGGACACTGCTCGAGGCCCATGCCGACCTGCTGCGCGCCGACGTCCTCAAGGTTCCGCATCACGGTTCGGACCACCAGGAGCCTCGGTTCCTCGACGCCGTTTCGGCGTCGGTCGCCTTGACCTCGGTGGGTGCCGGCAACACCTACGGGCACCCCTCGGCGCGAACGTTGGAGCGGCTGGCTGCCGACGGTGCGCGCAGCTACCGCACGGACCGTGACGGGGCGGTCGCCCTGTTCGGACGGCGCGGTGCGGTGGTGGCGGTAGCTCGCCGGGGCACCGGCACCCCGGCCACCGGCACACCAGTCGCTGCCGCTTCTGCGGGGGACCTCCGCCCGGGCCCGCTCGGAGCCGGCATGGTGACCGGTGGTCCCTCCCGCGCTCCGGAGTTCGTGATCGACGACGGCGGGTCAGGCGTGGCGCAGCTTGTAACTCTGGTCACAGTGGCCCGGCGAGCCGCACTGGCACCTCCGGCCCGGGCGCCTCCGCCGGTGCCAGACTGGACCGCGTGTCCATGGCAGAGGCCCCGCTGACACTCGTCCTGGGTGACGAGGAGCTGCTGGCCGCCCGTGCGGTGAGCACACTCGTCGCCGCGGCTAAAGCAGTCGACGCAAATGCCGATGTCCGCGAGGTGTCGGCGACCGGCCTACAGCCTGGCGAGCTCGTCGAAGCCCTTGCTCCGACCTTGTTCGCCGAGCGCCGCGTCGTCGTGCTCCGCGATGCCGAGAACGTGACGAAGGAGCTGGCCGCAGCCTTGTCGGCGTACGCCGCCGATCCCATTCCGGAGATCTCCCTCGTGGCGGTTCACGGCGGCGGCCCCAAGGGCCGGCAGGTCGTCGACGCCCTCCGAGCAGGTGGAGCCCGCATCGTCGACTGCCAGCGCATCAAGTCGGCCGAGCGGCCGCGATTCGTGGCTGAGGAGGTCGCTCGGGCCGGCGGTTCGATTTCGGCGGAGGCCGTCGAGATGCTGATCGACGCAGTCGGCAGCGACCTGCGAGAGCTGGCCACCGCCTGCGGTCAGCTCGTCGCCGACGCCGGCGGCACGATCGACGTGGGGGTGGTGACCCGCTACCACCGGGGACGGGCCGAGGTGACGGGCTTCCTGGTCGCGGACCGCGCCGTCGAGCGTGACCCGGCCGCTGCGCTGGAAGCCCTTCGCTGGGCGCTTGCGGTCGGGACGGCGCCGGTGTTGGTGACCAGCGCGCTCGCCGCCAACGTGCGCGCGATCGGCAAGGTGGCCGGAGCCGGTCGGCGCAGCTCCTTCGCGTTGGCGAAGTCGCTCGGCATGCCGCCCTGGAAGGTGGAGCGGGCGCAGCGCTGGGCCCGCGACTGGCGTCCGGAGGAGCTCGCCCGGGCCCTGCACGCCGTGGCGAAGGCCGACGAGGACGTCAAGGGCGGCGGCGCCGATCCGGCGTACGCGCTGGAGAAGGCCGTTCTCGCCGTCAGCGCGGGGCCGGTCCGATGACCGAGTACGCCCCCGAGGAGCTGTCGTGGCGACGGGTTTCGGGGTCTTCGACCGCCACCCTGCCGCTTCGACGCCGCTCGGCCGGACGACGGCCGCGGCATCGCGGTCCCCGTTCGCCGATGTACTGGCGGCTGCTGCGGTTACGCCGGCTGCGCCCCAACGCTTGGCAGCGGGCGCTGCTCGCGGAGGGCGTGGCCACCGTGTCCGCCGTACTCGTCCTCGCCGATGTGGCTTCCGCCTGGACCCTGCTCATCCTGCCGTTGGCGGTGGCGGCCGTCGTCAAGGGACACGATCTGCTGGCCGCGGCGACCAACGAGCCGGGAACGCCGCCGACCGCACCGGTCGGCTTCGATCGGCTGGCCCAGGTGGCGACCGCTTCCCGGGGACGGCACCGTCGCAGCCGAGAGCAGCGCCGCCGGCACCGGAGCCGGCACCGGCAGCCGGTCGGCCGTCAAGCCTGAAGGTTGGGGGAGCTGGCCGGCTTACAGGCCGGCAACCCGCTTGGCCATCGCCGACTTGCGATTAGCTGCCTGGTTGGCGTGGATCACGCCCTTGCTCACGGCCTTGTCCAGCTGGCGGCCGGCCGTCCGGGCCGCGCCCCCGGCCGCCGTTGCGTCGCCGGCTTCGGCGGCCTCCCGGAACCTGCGCACCGACGTCTTGAGCGCCGACTTCACCGCCTTGTTGCGCACCCTGGCCGCCTCGTTGGTGCGGATGCGCTTGATCTGGGACTTGATGTTGGCCATGCGCAAACCCTCGCGAAGATGTCTAAGGTCCCGGCGGACGGCTCCCGGGCGGGCGAAGTGATCAGGCTACCAGCGCCGCCGGCGGCCGGTCCAAGCGGCGACGGGTATGCCGGGCCCGCCGACTACCTCCACCCGGTACGCCGGGCGAGCCACGCCCGCGCCACTCGACCCTGGGCCGCCTGGAACGGGCGCACGGTCGGCAGGCCGGGCGGCGGCGGCTGCAACGCTCCGAGGGTGAAGTAGCCGGCCAGGGCGCAGGCTGCGGACAGGACCGCGTCCGGATCGGCGCCGCGGGCGGCCGGGTGGCGTGCCAGGAGCTCCTCGGGCAGCGGGCCGCCCTGCATCGCCACGCTCGGCGCGAACGCCATCACGTCGAACCACGCGGCGCCCTTGCATGCGGCCGGCCAGTGCACCACCGCCAGAGTGCCCAGGTGCCGCCGCGACCACGGGTCCAGCCGGTCGACGGCGACGGCAGGTCCCGCTGCCAGCAGCCGCCAGCCGGAGAAGTCTTGTTCGTACTTCGTCTGCAGGGTCGACGCGTCGGCCAGCGGCGAGGGGGTGAGCGACTCGGACAGGTCGGCGAGCGTCTTCAGGACGTCGGTCAGCTCGTCTGCTCGCCAGGGCAGGCTGGGCTGGCGACCGGCCACGTCCTGGAACAGCAGCGCAATCCAGGTGCCGTCGTCGTAACAGGTCAACAGCCGAGGAACCGGTGCCGACACCGGCAGCGCGGCGGTGATGGCGGCCTCCCGCCGGTGCATCTCGGGCGCCTGTGTGTTCGTCAGCTCGGAGACGGCCTTGCAGAAGGCGCGGGTGCCGTCGGCGCAGCGCAGTCGGGCCGCGACGCCGGGGGAGAAGCCGCCCGGTTGCGTCACCGCCTCGACGGCCGCAGCGCCGAGCGCATGGCCGACCCAGTCCCGGACCGCTGCCGGCAGCTCTGCCCAGGACAGCCGTACGCCGGCCGCGGGCGGCCCCACGTCAACCGACTCGGGCACCGGGTCCACCTCTCGATGGTCCATCGCTGGGACACATCGCGGCCAACCGATTACGCCCGCGCGGCGTGGGACCATGAAGCCCCCGAGCTCCCCGCCATGAGACGGACTGCCTGCGTGCCTGCGCCCCGGAACGACCCGCGCACCGACCCCGCGCGGATCCGCAACTTCTGCATCATCGCGCACATCGACCACGGCAAGTCGACCCTGGCCGACCGAATGCTCGAGGTCACCGGGGTGATCGACGCCCGGCAGATGCGGGCCCAGTACCTCGACCGGATGGACATCGAGCGCGAGCGCGGCATCACCATCAAGTCCCAGGCGGTCCGGCTGCCGTGGCGCGCCGACGACGGCCGGGACTACGTGCTCGACCTCATCGACACCCCCGGCCACGTCGACTTCAGCTACGAGGTGTCGCGCTCGCTCGCCGCCTGCGAGGGCGCCGTCCTGCTCGTCGACGCCGCCCAGGGCATCGAGGCGCAGACGCTGGCGAACCTCTACCTCGCGATGGAGAACGACCTGCACGTCATCCCCGTGCTCAACAAGATCGACCTGCCGGCCGCCCAGCCGGACCGGTACGCCGCCGAGATCGCCCACATCCTGGGCAGTGACCCCGCCGGGGTGCTCCGGGTCAGCGCCAAGACCGGCCAGGGGGTGCCGGAGCTGCTGCACACGATCGTGCGCGAGGTCCCGCCTCCGGTCGGCCGCCCGGACGCCCCTACCCGAGCGATGATCTTCGACTCGACGTACGACGCCTACCGGGGCGTCATCTCCTACGTCCGGGTGATCGATGGCCGGCTGACCACCCGCGACCGGGGCCGGATGATGTCGACCGGCAACGTGCACGAGATCCTCGAGGTCGGCGTGATCGCACCCGAGCCGTCCCCGCGTGAGTCCCTCGGCATGGGAGAGGTCGGCTACGTCATCCCGGGGGTCAAGGACGTCCGCCAGGCTCGGGTGGGGGACACCCTCACCTCGGCGACCCGACCGGCCACGGAGGCGCTGGCCGGCTACCGAGACCCGCGGCCGATGGTCTACTCCGGCCTGTATCCCATCGACGGCAGCGAGTACCCGCTGCTGCGCGACGCCCTGGACAAGCTGCAGCTCAACGACGCCGCGCTGGTCTATGAGCCGGAGACCTCCCTCGTGCTGGGCTTCGGCTTCCGGTGCGGCTTCCTCGGGCTGCTGCACCTCGAGATCGTCCGGGAACGCCTCGAGCGTGAGTTCGACCTGTCGCTGATCTCGACCGCCCCCAACGTCGTCTACTCGGTCGCGCTGGAGTCCGGCGAGGTCGTCACCGTGACCAACCCCTCCGAGATGCCGGTCGCGAAGGTCGCCGAGATCCGGGAGCCGATGGTCAAGGCGATGCTGCTGCTCCCCAGCGAGTACGTCGGCGCCGTGATGGAGCTCTGCCAGGCCCGCCGCGGCACGCTGCAGGGCATGGACTACCTGTCCGAGGACCGGGTCGAGCTGCGTTACACGCTGCCGCTCGGGGAGATCATCTTCGACTTCTTCGACGCGCTGAAGTCGCGGACCCGCGGCTACGCCTCGCTCGACTACGAACCCACCGGCGACCAGCTGGCGGACCTGGTCAAGGTCGACATCCTCCTCCAGGGGGAGCCGGTCGATGCCTTCTCCGCGATCGTGCACAGGGACAAGGCCTACGCGTACGGCGTCGGGCTGACCGGCAAGCTGCGGGAGCTGATCCCGCGCCAGCAGTTCGAGGTCCCGATCCAGGCGGCGATCGGGTCCCGCGTGATCGCCCGCGAGAACATTCGGGCGATCCGCAAGGACGTTCTGGCGAAGTGCTACGGCGGCGACATCACCCGTAAGCGCAAGCTGCTGGAGAAGCAGAAGGAGGGCAAGAAGCGGATGAAGACGATCGGGCGGGTCGAGGTCCCGCAGGAGGCCTTCATCGCCGCGCTCTCGAGCGGGCCTGGCCAGTAACGGGTTCTTTCGTCCGCGTGCTGCCGCGCTCGGGCGTCAGGAGAGCCGGTCGCTGTCGCCAGCCGTGCCGGCGCTGGGTCCGGGTCGTCCCAGGTGGCTCAGCTGGAGCCAGCCCGATCAGGAAGGCCCAGCCGCCGGTGAGGGGCCGGATCCCCACTCGGCCCGTCCGCCCGCGGGAGAACCAGGGCTCGGCGAGAAGGAAGACGGCCCAGCTCACCGGC
>JBPCOX010000294.1:0-2962 GCA_050999825.1 Mycobacteriales bacterium | reverse complement strand
GCAGCGGCTCTCGCACGACGAGGGCGTCAACCTGGCCGGGGTCAAGCGGATCCTGGAGCTCGAGAACAAGGTGGCCGCCCTGCGCGCCCGCATCGCCGAGCTGCAGGCCGCGCTCGACGAGGCCGAGTCCGACGCCGTACGCCGTGAGGCCGCCGCCCACGCGTCGTACCGCCGCGACCTGGTACCGGTCACTCCAGCCGCTGTCGTGGTCTGGCGACCGTCCCGCCGGTGACGTCAGCCGCCGGACTGCTCCTCGAGGTCTGACCGACGCATGGGGCGGCTAGTGCACCTCGGTCCCGGCACCCGTTGTTGCCCGGGACCGGTCGTCCTCGGAAGGGGGCCGGTGATCGGAGCGGGTGGACCCGTGGTCGCCGCTGCCGAGGCCGCCGTCGATGCGGTTCTCGGCGAGCGGGGAGAAGCGGCGTAGCCGCAGGCTGTTGGAGACCACGAACACGCTGCTGAACGCCATCGCGGCGCCGGCGATCATCGGGTTGAGCAGCCCTGCGGCGGCCAGCGGGAGGGCCGCGACGTTGTAGGCGAACGCCCAGAACAGGTTGCCCTTGATCGTGCCCAGCGTACGACGGGAGAGCCGGATGGCGTCGGCCGCGGCCCGTAGGTCGCCGCGGACGAGGGTCAGGTCGGAGGCCTCGATCGCGACGTCGGTGCCGGTTCCCATCGCCAGACCGAGGTCGGCCTGGGCGAGCGCGGCGGCGTCGTTGACCCCGTCCCCGACCATGGCCACGGTCCTGCCCTCGCCCTGCAGGCGTTTGACCACGTCGACCTTGTCCTTGGGAAGGACCTCGGCGATCACCTGGTCGATGCCGACCTCGCGGGCGACCGCCCGCGCCACGGCCTCGTTGTCGCCGGTGAGCAGCACCGGGGTCAGCCCGAGCTGGCGCAGCTGGCGGACCGCGGCGGCCGAGGTGGGCTTGACGGCGTCCGCGACGGTCAGTACGCCGCGCGCCTGGCCGTCCCAGCCGACCACCACCGCGCTCTTGCCGTCGGCCTCGGCGGCGGCCTTGGCCCGCTCGAGCTCAGGAGTCAACCGCTGGCCCCACTCCTCCAGGAGCCGGGTCCGGCCGACGAGGACGGCGTGGCCGTCGACAACCCCCTGCACGCCCAGCACTTCGAGGTTGGTGAAGCCTTCGACGGTCAGCAGCGGACCGGCCTGCTCGGCCGCGCCGGCGGCGATCGCTTGGGCGATGGGGTGCTCGGAGGCGGCCTCGAGCGTGCCGGCCAGGCGCAGCAGGTCGGCGCGGTCGACCCCGGGGGCAGGGACGGCGTCGACGAGGCTCATCGTGCCGGTGGTGACGGTGCCGGTCTTGTCGAGTAGGACGGTGTCCACCTTGCGGGTGGACTCCAGCACCTCCGGGCCCTTGATGAGGATGCCGAGCTGGGCCCCGCGGCCGGTGCCGACCATCAGCGCGGTCGGTGTCGCGAGCCCGAGTGCGCACGGGCAGGCGATGATCAGTACGGCGACGGCGGCGGTGAAGGCCGCGGCTACGCCGCCACCGGTGCCCACCCAGAAACCGAAGGTGGCGACAGCGAGCGCGATGACGACCGGGACGAAGATCCCGGAGACCCGGTCGGCGAGACGCTGCACCTGGGCCTTGCCGTTCTGCGCGTCCTCCACCAGCTTCGCCATCTGGGCGAGCTGGGTGTCGACCCCGACGCGGGTGGCGCGCACGACCAGCCGGCCGCCGGCGTTGACAGTGCCGCCGGCGACGGCGTCTCCGGGACCGACCTCGACCGGTACCGACTCCCCGGTGAGCATGGAGGCGTCGACCGCCGAGCTGCCGTCCGCGATCACGCCGTCGGTGGCGATCTTCTCGCCAGGCCGGACGACGAACAGGTCACCGGACTGCAACGCCTCCACCGGGATCCGTTCCTCCTGCCCCTCGCGCAGGACGGCGACGTCCTTGGCACCGAGCTCGAGCAGGGCGCGCAGCGGGGGGCGGGGGCGGGGCGTGGAGGGGGAGTCGAGGAGGCGGCCGGCCAGGATGAACGTCGTCACCCCGGCTGCGGCCTCCAGGTAGATGTTCCCCGTCCCGTCCACCTGGCGGATGGTGAGGTCGAAGGGATGGCGCATTCCCGGGATGCCGGCGGTGCCGAGGAACAACGCGTACAACGACCAGCCCAGCGCGGCCAGGGTCCCCATCGAGATCAGGGTGTCCATGGTCGCGGCCTTGTGCCGCAGGTTGGTCCAGGCGGCCTGGTGGAACGGCCACCCCCCGTAGACGACGACCGGGGCGGCGAGGGTGAGCGAGGCCCACTGCCAATAGGTGAACTGCAAGGCTGGGACCATCGCCATCGCAACCACCGGGACGGTGAGCACCAGGCTGATCAGCAGCCGCTGTCGCAGCGGGCGGACCGGGTCGCCCCCCCCCGCCGCCGTGGCGGCGTTCTGGCCCGCCGCGGCCGCCGGCTGAGGTGGCTCGGGCAGCCGGGCGGTGTAGCCGGCGGACTCCACGGCGGCGACCAGCCTGTCCGCGCCGATCGTGGCGGGGAAGCTGACCCGTGCCTTCTCGGTGGCGTAGTTGACGGTCGCAGATACGCCGTCGAGCTTGTTCAGCTTCTTCTCGATCCGCGCCGCGCAGGAGGCGCAGGTCATCCCGCCGATCGCGAGGTCGATCTGCCCCTGCGCCGGCCCGCCCGCGGCGGCAGCGTCGTGCGAGACGGCGTTCATCAGCCCGCCTGCCCGGCCAGCTCGTAGCCCGCCTCTTCCACGGCCGCACGAACCCGCGGCTCGGGCACGGGCGCGTCGCTGGTTACCTTCACCGAGCCGCTGGCGAGATCGACGGCGACCTCGTGCACACCAGGGAGCCTGGCCACCTCCTGCCTCACCGCGCTGACGCAGTGCCCGCAGGTCATTCCGGTGACGGTGTATGTGCTGGTGGTCACGAGCTGTCCTCTCCGACGTATCCGCTACGGGGCGTCGCTGTGGGCGGGGCGGGTCAACGGT
>JBPCOX010000110.1:0-3710 GCA_050999825.1 Mycobacteriales bacterium | reverse complement strand
CCCACAAAAGAGCCCCTCCCGCCCCCCCCCCTCCCTGCCCCCCCGCCTGCGCCGGCGCCGTGCCGGTCGCTCTGGTGCTGGAGGTAGGTCGCATAGCGGTGGTGACCGTCAGCGATGACGGCTCGGCGGGTGAGCAGGTCGCCGGCCACCTCGTCGAGCCCCGCGCGGTCGCGGAGCGGCCACAGGCGGTGCGTCACGCCGTCCTGTGTCGTCGCGGTGACCTCCGGCTCCCGGTCGCCGGCGGCGAGAACGGCCGCCGCCGCCGCCCCGCCACCGTCGTAGACCAGGAAGATGGGCTCCAGGTTGGCTCGGGTGGCTTCGGTCAGCGCCAGCCGGTCGGCCACCGGACCCGCCATGGTGTTCTCGTGTGGCAGCACCACGCCCGCGTCGGGCGGGCTCAGGCCGAGCGCGCCGACCAGACCGCGCTGCGTGTGGCCGGCGACCGACTCCTCGTAGACGTAGAGCGCCGGCTGCGCATCCAGGGCGAGCGTGCCGTCCGACCGCCAGCCTGCCAGCGTCCGCGCCGCCCGCGCGTAGCGGCTCTCCGGCCCGGCGTCGTCACGTGGGAGGATGAGCCGCACGACGTTGTGCGGGCTGGCCGCCTCCAGCCGGGCGTGCTGCTCGTCGTCGATGACGTCGTAGGGCGGCGAGGTCATCGCGGCCAGCGCCGGCCCGTCAGCGGCGTAGCGCAGGGCGCGGAACGGCGCGAGAACCAGCCCGCCCGGGTCCGGCAGCGCGCTCGGCACCGGACGGGTCATGGCGGGATGCTACGGGTGGGGCAGAGGGAGGCGGCGTGGTCGACCATGCGGACGAGGCCGGCGACACCGTCGAGGGAGGCGCTGCGCCGGCCGACGTGTCGCCGAGCGGCGAGGTCTATGACTGGTACCTGCGCGGGCTGAGCCTGCTCGACAGCGGCAACCCCGCCGCCGCGGTCCAGCTGCTGGGGCACGCTGCGGCGGCCGAGCCGCGCTCCAGGAGCGTCCGCGAGGCGCTGGCGCGGGCGCAGTTCGATGCCGGCGACTTCGCGGAGGCACGGGAGAGCTTCGACTGGATCACCCGGGCCGACCCGGCCGATGACTATGCCCAGTTCGGGCTCGGTCTCGCCGCGGCCAAGGTGGGCGACTACCGTAGCGCCGTCGAGCACCTGGCGTTGGCTGCGGCCATGCGACCGGACATCGCCCATTACGGCGTAGCCCTGCGGGGAGCGCGGGCCGCTCTCACCCGACGGTGACGGGGGTGCTCGGTGCCAGCGAGCAACCACTTCACCAGGGCTACGACGCGGCGTTGATCGATCTCGACGGCGTGGTCTATCGAGGGCCGCTGCCGGTGCCCGGGGCCGCCGAAGCGATCGCGGCGGTGCGTGAGTCCGGCCTGCGGGTCGCCTTCGTCACCAACAACGCCTCCCGCGCCCCGGCGGTGGTCGCGGCCGCCCTCACCGATCTCGGCATCCCGGCTTCGCCGGCCGACGTCGTGACCGCGGCCCACGCCGCGGCCGCCCTGCTGGCGGACCGGCTGCCGCCGCCCGCCGTCGTCCTCGTGACAGGGGCGCCCGCGCTCCACACGGCGGTGGCCGAGGCCGGCTTCACTCCGGTCCGGTCGGCCGACGACCGCCCGGCCGCCGTCGTGTCCGGCTACGACAGCTCCCTGGACTACGGTCAGCTGGCCGAGGCCACGCTGGCCGTCGGCGCCGGCGCCCTGTGGGTCGCGGCCAACCTCGACAACACCCTGCCCTCGCCGCGCGGGCTGCTGCCGGGCAACGGCGCACTGGTGGCCGCGGTGGCCGTGGCCACCGGACGACGGCCGCTGTGCGCCGGCAAGCCGGCGCGGGCTCTCTACGACGAGGCGATCCGGCGAACGGGTGCCCAGCACCCACTGGTCGTCGGTGACCGCTTGGACACTGACATCGCCGGCGCCGTGAGCGCTGGCCTGGACAGCCTGGTCGTGCTCACCGGGGTGGCTCGTCCGAGGGACCTGCTCGAGGCAGCACCGTTGGCACGGCCCACCTACCTCGCCGCCGACCTCTGCGGCCTTCTGGTCGCGCACGAGGCTCCACGCCTGGCAGCCGGGAGCGCCCGGTGCGGGCAGTGGTCGGCCGCACTGAAGGGCTCCACCGTGGAGGTGACTCGGACGGCGCCGCTCACCGTGCCGGCAGCGGCGGGAGATCTCGACGGGCTGCGGGCGGCCTGCCTGGTGGCGTGGGTGGCGGTCGACTCCGGTCGGCAAGGCGCAGACCTGCGGGTCGTCGGCTTGGCGTCGAGCTGCTAGCGGTCCTCAGAGCAGCCGGCGCAGCCGGAGCAGGTCCAGCATGCTGGCTTCTACCTTGAGCCGACCGTGCGCCCAGGCAGAGCCGAAGCCGAGGCGGCCGTCGGTGAGGGCGACCAGATCGTCCGACCCGACGGTCAGGCGGATCTGAGCCGGCGGCGCGCTCCCGGCCGCGGTGCTGGCCATGTCGCTCAGGGCGCCGTCCTGGAGCTGGCCGGTGAAGGTGAGACCCAGGTCGGGAACTGTGCAGCTGACGGAACGATCCACGATCTGCCGCGACCGGTCGCCCGACTCGCTGCCGGCCAGGGTGGCGGCGACACGCTGCAACGCCGCCTCACACTGCTGCTGGGTCGCCATCCCTGGGCCTTCTCCTCCTCGATCCGCCGCGGCGGACCGTATCGCAGGTAGGCCCGGCGGCCGGCTCGGAAGGTAGCGTCTGCGCGGTCGGCCCTTCCGGCCGTCGCCCGGCGAAAGGGGCAGCTCGTGAGCCAGGAGCCGGTAACCGCCGGTGCCCCGACACCAACCGGGGAACCGAGGGTCGATGCCGCGCTGGACCGGTTGGCCGAGCTGGGCGGCGTACCGCCGGCCGAGCGGGTGCGCGGGTACGACGAGGTGCACCGCCGGCTCGCGGACACGCTGGCCGATCCCGACGAGGGCTGACACGGTGCCGCGTCGTGCCCGCCTCGATGCCGAGCTCGTACGCCGGGGGCTGGCGCGTTCGCGGCAGCAGGCGGCTGAGATGGTGGCCGCGGGACGGGTCCTGGTGAGTGGATCAACCGCGACCAAGGCGGCCACGGCCGTGTTGCCCGACGATCCGGTTCGCCTCGCGAACGGCAACGGCGACGAGTTCGCATCGCGGGGCGGGCACAAGCTCGCCGGTGCTCTCGATGCCTGGGGCACGCCCGGGCCGCCGGTGTCCGGCCGGCGGTGCCTGGACGCCGGGGCGTCCACCGGCGGCTTCACCGATGTCCTGCTACGCCGGGGGGCCGGGCGGGTGGTTGCCGTCGACGTCGGATACGGACAGCTCGCATGGTCGCTGCGGACGGATCCACGGGTGGTGGTGCTGGACCGGACCAACGTCCGCGGTCTCACGCCCGAGGTGATCGGCGGCCCGGTCGCGCTCGTGGTGGCCGACCTCTCCTTCATCTCCCTCGCCCTGGTGCTGCCCGCCCTGGCGGGGTGCGCCGGTCCGGACGCAGACCTTGTGCTGCTGGTCAAACCGCAGTTCGAGGTGGGCCGGGCGCGGCTCGGCCGCGGCGGCGTGGTGCGCGACCCCGGCTTACGGGCGGCGGCGGTGACGTCGGTGGCCGCGGCAGCCGGCGGGGTCGGCCTCGGTGTCGCCGGCGTGACGGCGAGCCCGCTGCCGGGTCCGGCCGGCAACGTGGAGTACTTCCTCTGGCTGCGGACCGACGCGCCGCCGCCGGATCCGGCCGCACTGGGCCGGGCGG
>JBPCOX010000272.1:0-18901 GCA_050999825.1 Mycobacteriales bacterium | reverse complement strand
AACGCCCTGAGGCTCCGTAGACAATATGCTACAGTCGCAGTGTGGTGACCATTCCCCAGCGAGAGCTCCGCAACAACGTCAGTGACGTGCTGCGTCGAGCGGAGGGCGGGCAGCGCTTCACCATCACTGTGGACGGGCGACCGGTCGCCCAACTCGGGCCGATCGAGGGTCCGCACCGGGTGGCTTCGGCAGGCCGGCTCACCAGCATCCTTGCCGGTACGCCGGTGGACGAGCGATGGAGCGAGGACCTGGAACGGCAGCGAGGCGAGGACCGGGACTCCGCCGAGGAGCCGTGGTCCTGAGGCCGGCCGTCGTCGATACCAGCGTCCTGGTCGGCAGTGACCGACGGTTCGACGTAGACCTCGACGAGGACTGGGCCATCAGCATCGTCACGGTCGGGGAGATGGAGGCCGGCGTGTTGTTGGCTGGTGATCCGACCGCTCGCGCAGCTCGGCTGCGACGGCTCACTGCCGTCGTCGGCGACGCGCCCGTGCTGCCCGTGGATCGCGCGGTTGCTTCCCGCTACGGCGAGCTCAGAGCCGCGACCGGTCGTCGGGCGACGAACGACCTGTGGATTGCCGCAACCGCTCTGGCTCACGACCTCACCCTGGTCACGGCGGACGAGCGTCAGGCGGCCCTACCCCTGGTGCGGAGCCGGGTGTTGCGCTAGCCCGGCTCGGTTGACCTCCACGTCATCGATGCCGCGTGCGGTCCAGGGCGGGGTTCACGGCGGAGCCGTGACCGGAACCGTCGGACCCTCCTGGCATCCTCGGCCGAGGTGAGGGACATGACTGGTCGTGCCGCGGCGGACGCGCCTTCGTTCACCATCGTGCCCGGGGGGCCCTTCTCACTCCAGGAGCTGGCGACCTTCGGCTTCGGCCAACGTGACGGCGAAGACTTCGACGGCGTCATGCGCCTTGCGTTCTGCATGGACAACTACCGCGACCAGGTGGGCGTCGAGATCCGGCAGGACTCGTCCGGAGTGCATGGCATCGTCGTCGGAGAGGGTGACCTGCCTGCCGTTGCCCGCCAGGTGTCCCGGGTGCTCTCGCTCGACCACGACGGG
The DNA here is from genome assembly GCA_050999825.1 of Mycobacteriales bacterium. GTDB lineage: Bacteria > Actinomycetota > Actinomycetes > JALYNC01 > JALYNC01 > JBPCOB01. Next base: position 17,835 of record JBPCOX010000272.1, on the reverse strand, counting down.
AATGCGTTCCTCCGAGTGGGCGAGCGCGACTCCGTCATCGGCAGGTTGCAGGCGGCTTCCCCTGGGCTTCGTCCGCCACTGTTCTACTCGCCGTACGAGGCCGCCGCCTGGTCGATCATCGGCGCGCGGCGCCCGGCTCGTCAGATGGCGGAGGTACGCCGCCGGATGAGTGAGACCTACGGGCGGGTCTTTGAGCTCGCCGGTCAGCAGCTGGCCGCCCTTCCCACGCCCGACCGCATGGTCGCGATCGAGAGCTTCCCGGGGCTCACGGAGGACAAGATCGACCGGCTGCACGGCGTTGCCCGAGCCGCCCTGACCGGTCAGCTCGATGTCGATCGGATCTCGGCGATGGACCCGGCCGAAGCCATGGCCGACCTGCAGACGATCAAGGGTATCGGGCCGTTCTACAGCGCCCTCATCGTCATTCGGGCCGCAGGCCATGCGGATGTCCTCCCGACCAATGAGCCCAAGTCTCTCGAGCTCACCGCTGCGCTGTACGGGCTGTCGAGGCCCCCCACGCCGGTGGAGTTCGAAGCCATGGCAGCGCCTTGGCGACCATTTCGGACCTGGGCGGCCGTTCTCATCCGCGCGGCTGGTCCCGCGGTGTTGGCAGAGCAGCCGAGGCGGCAGACTGACGGTTGACGCCCGGTCGGGGCTGCCGAAGCGGCACCACCAGCTCCGCACTACGGTGCGAGCAGGTGCCCGAGCGGGCGTCCGGAGCTTCTCGTTAAGAAGGAAGATTCATGGTCACCGTTGGACTGCTTGCCACCCTGTCCGCCAAGCCCGGGAAGGAAGCGGAGCTGGCCGACTTTCTGGCGGGCGCGCTGCCGCTGGCCGAGAACGAGCCAGCGACGACCGCCTGGTTCGCGATCAAGATCGATGACTCGACGTACGGCATCTTCGACGTCTTCCCCGGCGCGGACGGCCGCCAGGCGCACCTCGACGGCCCCATCGCGGCGGCGCTCATGGCCAAGGCCGACGACCTGCTCAGCTCGCCGCCAGAGATCAAGCCGGTCGACGTACTCGCCGCCAAGCTGTAGGGCCCACCGTCCTCCCTGCCCGAGGACAGGTGCAGCCGAAGGGCATGATCGATCTCGGAAAGAAGGCGCGGACGGGCTGGACGTGATCGCCACCACGGTGATCACACCGCGGGCGCCAGGAAGCGCTCGACGTCCGCGGCTTCGGCGTCCAGTGCCGACGCGTCGGCGGGTGGCAGCTGACCGAACGCCGTCAAGACGACCTTTTTGGCCGGCATGCCCCAGGTGGCCACGGCGCGGCCGCGGACGAGCGCGAACGGCCGGAAGATGCCGTTCATGGTCACGAGCGCCGCCTCGTGCGCGCCCAGGATCGGTTCCCGCGACGTCCACCCCAGCAGCAGCGGGTCGAAGGCACCCAGCAGTAACGGCGGCGGAAGCGGCTCGTCCCGATCGTGGCCGGCCAGGCCGAGGAGGCCGTCAGCGCGCTCAGCCAGCTCGGAGCCGATGGCTCCCAACCCCCGCCGAGCGTCGCGCAGCGGCAACCCCGCCCACCGCGCGAGGTCGCGATCCGTGGCCGGACCGTGGCCCGCCAGGTAGCGACGGGCCAGCTGCGAGAGAGCGGTCTCGCGGTCGACCGGCGGGGGAGGAGCACCCAGCCAGTCCCGGACGAGGACGTAGGCGTGGTCGCCGCCGAGCATCGGCCCCCGTACGGCGATGCCCCGCAGCGACGCCTGCGCGAGGATGTGTACCAGTGCCTGGCCCTGGACCCGCACATCGGCCGCGGCGATCCGTTCCCGGAGCTGGCCACGGGTCAGCGGCCCGTCGTCGGTCAACGAGCGTTCGATCACCTCAACGCCCCGCTCGGCCGCGGCCGGCGACACGCCCTCCTGGGCGAGCCGGCGGGCACTGCCCGTGAAGAGCGGCGGCGTGGTCAGCGCGTGCAGCCACCAGTAGTCCTCGGTGCGGACCAGATGCAGCGTGCCGCGGTTGAACCAAGTGATCACCAGCGAGCGATCGACCGTCAGTGCCCGGTCCACGTCGGCAGCCCTCAGGCCCGTCGTACGCGCCCGAATCGCCAGCCGCGCTCCACGAGGGTCCTGTCCCTGTACGGCGAGCAGCCGCTCGACGACGTCGACGGCGCTGCGGGCCGGCGGGCCGGAGAGCAGCTGGGCAGCGAGCCGCTCGGCGACCATCCCGGATGACGTCGGCACGGGTGCATCATCGTCGCCGCCGCCGCCGAGGTGCAGCGGGCCGGGCGTCGTACCCTGACGCCCCATGGACACCGGGATCGGCTTCTTCTCCACCCACGACGCCATGGACCCGGGGTCGCTGGCCCGCCTGGTCGAGGAGCGCGGGCACGAGTCGCTGTTCTTCGCCGAGCACACGCACATCCCGGCCAGCCGCGAGACGCCGTACGCCGGCGGTGGTGAGCTGCCACGCAAGTACGCACACACCTTCGACCTGTTCGTGACGCTGACCGCCGCAGCGGTCGCCACGACGAAGCTGCGGATCGGGAGCGGCATCTGTCTCGTCATCGAGCGCGACCCGATCACTACCGCCAAGGAGGTCGCCAGCGTCGACGTCCTGTCCGGCGGGCGCCTGGAGTTCGGCGTCGGCGCCGGTTGGAACCGCGAGGAGATGGCGAACCACGGCACCGACCCGCGCCGGCGGATGGCGATCCTGCGGGAGCGGGTCGAGGCCATGAAGGCGATCTGGACTCAGGACGAGGCGAGCTACGCCGGCGAGCACGTCGCATTCGAGCGCATCTGGTCCTGGCCAAAGCCGGCGCAGCGCCCGCACCCGCCGGTGCTGGTCGGCGGCAACGGTCCCACCGTGTTCGACCGCGTGCTGGCGTACGGCGACGCCTGGTTCCCCAACTACGCTCGCGGCGACGTGCTGTACCGCGCCGCCGAGCTGCGCGCAAGGGCGGATCGCCCGATCGACCTGATGGTCATGGGCATCCCGGCCGATCCGGCCGCGCTCGAGTGCTTCGAGCGGGCCGGCTTCCGCCGCGCCGTGCACTGGCTGCCGTCGGCCGGCCGAGGCCCGGTCGAGCGGGCGCTGGACCGCTACGAAACGGCGGTCGCGGAGCTGCACGGCGAGTGACCGCCGCCGAGGCACGTGCCCGGTTCGCCGCCGCACGGGTGGCTCGGCTGGCCACCGCCGATGCCTCGGGGCACCCGCACCTGGTGCCCATCGTCTTCGCCGTGTCGGCCGAGACGATCTACAGCGCGGTGGACGCCAAGCCCAAACGCACCACCGCGCTGCGCCGGCTAGCCAACGTGGCCGCAAACCCAGCGGTCGCCGTGCTCGTCGACCACTACGACGATGAGGACTGGGACCGGCTGTGGTGGGTGCGTGCCGACGGCACCGGCCGCGTGATCGCGCCCGACGACGCAGAGGCACGTCGGGCGGTGGCGCTGCTGGCGGGGCGCTATCCGCAGCACCGGAACAGCCCGCCGACCGGGCCGGTCCTGGCGGTGGACGTGACGCGCTGGTCGGGCTGGTCGGCGCGCTGACGTCCGTACCGGAAGGCCCCGAGGGGCAACCTGCGCCCCGGCGAGGCCTCCCGGTCCGAGCTACCTAGCGCAGGCGCCACACTGCGCCGCCGCCAGGAACGACGGCCAGCACCGACACATAGAGATGACCCTCGTGCACCGCGACACCGCCGGGCAGCGGCACCTCGATCTCGTGCCGTTCGCCCTGCTGCGGGATGACTGCGACCCGTCCGGGGGTGCAGCTGTGGTCATCTGGCGGGCAGCCGGCGAACAGCTCGGCGGCGTAGACGGTTCCGTTGGCGCCGACCGCCACGGCCGACACGGTGGTCAGACCGTCGATCGTGCGCACCACCCGCCCGGTGTCCGGGTTGACGACATAGACCTTCGCGGCACCGGGGACGAAGCTCGCCAGCGTCCCGACGTAGAGCATGTGGTCCGGGCCGACCACGACCGAGGTCGGCACCGTGTCGAAGCCGTTGCTGCCGTGGCGGTAGGGGAAGACGTGCAGCGTCGAGATCCGACCGTCCCGCGTCACCTTGAGCAGCGAGTTGTTGGCGGCGTCGACGACGAAGATCGTCCGGCCCATGGCGGCGATGCCGTACGGGTTGCTGTCCGGCTCGTGCCCAGGGTTCGGATGCGCGAAGCTGTACGCCGCGATGTCGGCCACCGTGGCGACTCGATCTCCGCGTCCCTCGGTGATCACCTGGCCGGCCTGGCGGGCCAGGGACCTAGGCAGCGAGTTCGGTGGCGCCGCCGTGATGATCCCGTACGGCTTGCCGTCGGGCGCGAAGTCGATCGCGTCGAGGCCGGTCGCGAAGCTACCGTCCTTGCCGGCGAAGGAGAGCAGCCCGGTCACGACCCGGCGGCCGCTGTCTGCTCCGGCGGTGCCGGGGTGGCGGACGCCGGTGATCGAACCGGTGTTGCCCGTGCAGGCCTTTCCTTCCGGGCCGGAGAAGCACTTGCCGGTCACCGTGGCGTTCACGGCGCCGCTGCCGGCCTCGGCCACATAGAGGGTGCCGTCCGGGCCGAAGGTCATCTGCCGCGGGTTGTTGAGATGCTCCGCGATGGGCACGGGGCCGCCGGAGCCCGCCGCCGCCGCGGGCACTGTGGCCGCGAGCGGTAGCAGGCTCAGTAGAGCCAAAGGAATGAGTGCGCGTTTGCGCATGGGAACCCCCCCGGGTGCCAGTTGACACGACCCGATAGTCGTGCGCAGTCGGAACCTACATCCGGGGTCGCCTTACCACAATCGCCCAATCGCCTACGGCCTGGCGGTGCGTCGGGCCTCCGATCGTGCCGGCGGAGGCGGCGCTCCCCGAGCGAGGCCCTCGGGGTCACCGCCTGCGCTGTACGGAGTGTCGAAGCCTCCCGTGTCGGCCGAGCTCGAAGCCATTGCGGCGCCATGGCGACCGTTCGGACCTGGGCCGTCGTATGCATCCGCGCGCCCGGTCCCAGAGCGTCGCGAGTGCAGGGCGAACGAAGGGCTCACACCTGACGACGCACCCGGTCATGGGGCTGAAAACGGGCCACACCCCGCCAAGGGCTACGGTTCGAGCGGACGCCCAGTCGGGTGCCACCCATTTGCAAAGGACACGCATGGTCACCGTCGGACTGCTTGCCACCCTGTCCGCCAAGCCCGGTAAGGAGGAGGAGCTCGCCAGCTTCCTGGCGGGCGCGCTGCCGCTGGCCGAGGCCGAGCCGGACACGACGGCCTGGTCCGCGATCAAGATGGATGACTCGACGTACGGCATCTTCGACGTTTTCCCTGGCGCGGACGGCCGGCAGGCGCACCTCGACGGCCCCATCGCGGCGGCGCTCATGGCCAAGGCCGACGAGCTGCTCAGCTCGCCGCCGCAGATCAAGCCGATCGACGTACTCGCCGCCAAGCTGTAGACCCACCGTTCTCCCTGCCCCGTGGAGAACGCATGCACGTCGTACGGCGTGGCGCCGAAGCCCCTACTGCTGGGCGCCCAGGCGACAGGTGCAGCCGAAGAGCTTGATCGATCAGATCCGGTGTCCGGCTGCGGAGCCGCGCGTCCTCGGGGGGCCAGTGTCAAGCGCCACAGCGCGCCTACCTGGCCGGATACCGCCGTTGGCCTAGTCCTCGAACAGCCCGCGCCGTCGCGCGACGGCCACGGCTTCGGTGCGTCCGCCGGCGCCGAGCTTCGCAAGGACGTTGGACACGTGCACGCTCACGGTCTTGGGGCTGATGTAGAGCTGGCGGCCGATGTCACGGTTGCTGCGCCCCTGCGACACCAGGGCGAGCACTTCTCGCTCGCGCGCGGTCAGCGCTTCGTCGCGGCGCGAGGCCACAGGCGCTGACGCCTTGGCGCCCGGACCGAAGGCGCGCAGCTCGGCCAGCAGCGGTGCAGCGCGCAGCCGCCGAGCGGCATCGCGGCCGAGCGATGCATGCTCGCGGGCCTCGGCTGCCCTACCGGTGGCACGCAGTACGGCGGCCAGCCGAGACCGCGAGCGCGCGGCCTCGAAGACGTGACCGAATCGCTCGAACGTCACGACCGAGTCCTGCCAGGTGGTGACCAGCTCTTCCCCCGGCGGTGCGTCGATGCCGCTCAGCCACCGAAGGCGGGAGTGCTCGGCCCGAACGCGGGCCAGCCAGGCGTCGCCTTCCGGACCGCGGCGCCGGCCGCGGATCAGACCGTGCTCGGCCGCCGAGGTCGCGGCCTCGGCCAGCTCGTCGCCACGGTCCGCCAGCTGAGCACGCGCCATGGCACCGGCCCGGGTCGCCTCGGCACACAGCTGCCCGAGCATCAGCCCGCTCAGCCGGATGCGCGCCTGGAACCAGGGCTGCTCCCACAGCTCCCCGACGCAACGGACGATGTCGTCGTGAACCGCCGTCGCACCAGTCACGTCACCTCGGTCGCCGTACAGGTCGATCGCCGCACCTCCGCTCAGGATGGCGATCATGCCGTCGCGGTCCCACCAAGGCCGCAGCTGCGGTAACAGCTCGATGGCCCGGTCCTCACCGCGCCCGGCAGCCACCGACATGCCGACCGCGGCGAGGAGCGCTTCGGACATCGCCGGTGGTAACTCCGCCGTGACGTCTACGGTGCGGATGACCGCGTCCCAGTCGCCGCTGACGTAAGCCACGATGCCGACCATCACGCGCGCGTCGATGCCGTGCGGCGCCCAGGGTCGACCGGTGGCCCGTGCGCGCTCGGCTGCCGATCGGTAGGTGGCCAGCGCCTCGGCCAGATGACCCAGCTCGTAGTGCAGGCCGCCGAGACTGAACAGACCCCGCAGCTCGGCCGCCACCTGGCCGGCCGTTCTGGCATCGGCCACGGTGTCCGCGAGAACGCGTCGGGAGGACTCCGGGTCGCCCGCGCGCTGGTCGAGGCGGGCCAGTGTGGTCGTGGCGTCGGCCACCACGTCGGGCAAGTGCAGCTCACGGGCGATCTGCAGCGCCTCGCCGGCCCACCGGGCCACCTCGTCGTCGGCGAGCCGGTCCGCGCTGGCATGGGCGTGGACCGTGAGCACATGCGCCCGCAGCGAGCTCGGCGGTTCGGCCGGGACCAGCCGCATGGCCTCGGTCGAGATCTGCAGGACGTCGACGCCGCCCGTGTCGAGAGGCAGCGCGGCGGTCGCGAGGGCCAACAGCAGCCGGGCCCGTTGCAGCGCCGGTGAGTCCGGCGCAAGCTGGCGAAGCTGGTCCTGGACGAGCGCCACCGCCCGGAACGGGTGTCCGGCCGCGACCGCAGCCTCACTCGCCCGAATGGTCAGGTCCACGACATCGACGAGCCCGCCGGTCGGCGTACCGGTGTGGGCCACCAGGTCCAGCGCCGCCTCGTAGTGGTGGACGGCCTCGGTGGGGCCGCCCACCGCCATCGCCTCATCGCCGGCCTGGACACTCGCCCGGACCGCGGTCGGCACGTCGTGGGCGGCACGGGCGTGCCGAGCCAGCTCCGCGGCGCTGCCCTCGACGCCGTCCCGGCAGAGGGCTTCGGCGTACGCGGCATGCAGGCGGACCCGCTCGCCTGGGAGGAGGTCGTGATAGACCGCCTCCGCGAGCAACGCGTGGCGGAACGCGTAGCCGTCCGCGCCGACGGGGATCAGCACGTTGCTCTCGACCACCGCCCGTACCGCGGTCTCGAGCGTGGCGCCGTCGAATCCGGCGACCCTGGCGAGCAGGCCGTGAGAGACCCGCCGACCGGCCACCGAGGCGGCCCGGACCACCAGCCGCGCGGTGTCGTCCAGCCGCTCTAGACGCACCAGCAGCAGGTCCGCGAGGTCGGTGGGCAACCACGGGCTCCCCAGCTCCGCCGCCGCGACCAGCTCCTCGGTGAAGAACGCGTTGCCTTCCGCGCGCGCCACGATGCCGCGGACCTCCGCCTCGGGCATCGGAGCCGGGTGCAGCGCTCGAACCAGAGCGCGCACCTCGTCGTCGGCGAGCGGCAGCAGCTTGAGCCGGCGTACGCCGGGGAGCCGGGTCCATTCGGCGGCGACCGCGCGCAGCGGATGGCGCCGATGCAGGTCGTCGCTGCGGTAGGACGTGACGATCGACACCGGCGTGGCGAAGCCTCGGGCGAAAAGGAAGCTCAGCAGCTCGCGGGACGAGGGGTCAGCCCAGTGCACATCCTCGACCAGCAGGAGGAGCGGACCAGCCGCGCTGAGCCGGCCGAGAGTCGCGTGGACAGCCTCGAAGAGCTCGTTGCGGTCCACCCGCTCGGGGTGACCGCGGTCGCCGTCGGAGAGCAGCCGACGGGAGGCCATCAGCCGGGACATCGCCGGGGTGGCTTCCACCAGCGATTCCGCCAGCGCCTGCGACTCCGCCGCCAGCCGACCGAAGATCTCACTGAACGGCAGGTAGGGCAGTGCGCTGTCGCCGAAGTCCAGGCAGTGGCCGACGAGCACCCGCCAGCCGGCCGCTGATGCGCGCCGGCGGAGCTCGCCGAGCAGCCGCGTCTTGCCGACCCCCGCGTCCCCCGAGAGCAGCACGGCGGCCGGCTCGGCTTGGTCGATCCCCGCCATGGCGGGGAGCCGGTCGAGTTCGTCGGCTCGCCCGATCAGCGGACCGGAGGTCGCGAGTTCCACGGGCACGTCGGCCATCATCCCGTGCACCGACATGTCGGTGACCCCACCCGCCATCGATTATCGACGGCACTCAGGCGCGTGCCCGGGCTGGCCGGTGGACCGGCCTCTGCACCGCACGGGAGGCCGCGCTGGAGCGCCGGTCGCGGCGCGACGCAGCCAGGTTCGCGTTCGCCCGGGCGAAGTCTGCCGCGATGCGCTCGCGGCGGTAGGCGATCTCGGCGCTGGCGAATGGTTCGACGATGGACAACATCTCTGGTCTCCTCTGTCGACTCGATCTGACGTGCTCGAGCCTGCGGATCTGAGGAGTCCCGCCACATCGGAACATTTCCCTATCTGCGACCGCGGCTGCCGGCGCATGCCTTAGGCGACGCGCGCTGCCGGCGGGTGTGCAGTAGTCGGCGAGCCGCCGAGGGGTCACCATGGCGGGACGGCGGGCGTTTCGTCGTACCGGAGGTTTGCCGCATGTACGACTACGACCTGCTCGTCATCGGTTCTGGCCCGGGCGGTCAGCGGGCGGCGATCGCCGCGGCCAAGATGGGCCGCCGGGCCGCCGTCGTGGAGCGGCGCAACATGCTCGGTGGTGTGTGCGTCAACACCGGGACCATCCCGTCGAAGACCCTGCGGGAGGCGGTGCTGCACCTGACCGGGCTCTCACAGCGCGACCTCTACGGTCAGAGCTACCGCGTCAAGCAGGACATCACCGTTGGCGACCTCAGTGCCCGCACCCAGCACGTCATAGGTCGCGAGACCCAGGTCGTACGCAGCCAGCTGTTCCGCAACCACGTCGAGGTGATGACCGGCTCGGCGTCGTTTCTCAACCCGCATGCGGTGGCCGTGCGGCAGCCGGAGTCCGACAACGAGCAGCACGTCACCGCCGACAAGATCGTCATTGCCACCGGCACCCAGCCGGCGCGCCCCGGCAACGTGGCCTTCGACGGCCATCGCATCGTCGACTCCGACGGGATCCTCTCCCTCGACGCCATCCCCGACTCCATGGTCGTGGTCGGCGCCGGGGTGATCGGCGTGGAGTACGCATCTATGTTCGCCGCGCTCGGCACCCGCGTCACCGTCGTGGAGCGGCGCGACAGCATGCTGGAGTTCTGCGACTCCGAGATCGTCGAGTCGCTGAAGTTCCACCTGCGGGACCTGGGCGTGTCCTTCCGTTTCGGCGAGAACGTCAAGGCCGTCGAGGCGCGGGAGCGGGGGACGGTCACGCTGCTCGAGAGCGGCAAGAAGATCCCGGCCGACACCGTCATGTACTCCGCCGGTCGGCAGGGCACGACAGCTCCGCTGCAGCTGGAGAAGGCCGGGCTCAAGGCCGACTCGCGCGGTCGCATCCCGGTCGACGACGACTTCCGGACCGAGGTCGAGAACATCTTCGCGGTCGGCGACGTCATCGGGTTCCCCGCACTGGCTGCCACCTCACAGGAACAGGGCCGGCAGGCGGCGCACCATGCCTTCGGCGAGGCGGTGCACTCGATGTCGCAGCTGCAGCCCTACGGGATCTACACGATCCCCGAGATCAGCTACGTCGGCCGCACCGAGGGCGAGCTGACCGACTCGGCAATCCCCTACGAGGTCGGCATCTCTCGCTACCGCGAGCTGGCCCGCGGCCAGATCGTCGGTGACTCCTACGGCATGCTCAAGCTCCTGGTCTCGACCGAGGACGGCCGGCTGCTGGGCGTTCACGTTTTCGGCACCGCCGCTACCGAGATCATCCACATCGGCCAGGCCGTCATGGGCTGCGGCGGCACGGTGGACTACCTCGTCGACACGGTGTTCAACTACCCGACCCTGTCCGAGGCCTACAAGGTCGCCGCGCTGAACGCCGTCAACAAGATCCGCAGCGTCGAGCACCTGCTCGCGAGCAACGCCGAGCCGGCCGTCGACCCGCTTCCGACGCCGGACTGACCACACGGTTCAGCCTGGCCGCCGCCATCCCGACGCCGGATGGACCGCGCGCTGCAGGTCGGGCAGCTCCGCGAGTACGGCGCTGCGCAGCTGCTCGCGCCCGCTGGTCGGGATGTTCCGCAGCCAGTGAGCCGGGAGATCACCTACGACCGCACCCGCGCAACAGCTACTGGGACATGTAGGGGCTGCCGAGGTTCGACTCGATCGACTGACCGCAGGCTCAGTGCGGCGTCGTAGGCGATGGCCAGCGCGACGCTCAGTTGACCTGCCGGTCGCGGTCCCGCCAGTACGGCTCGCGCAGCTTGAACTTCTGCACCTTGCCGGTCGCGGTCCGAGGGATCGACTCGACCAGCTCGACCGAGGACGGTGCCTTGAACCCGGCCAGGCCCGCCTTACAGTGTTCGATCAACTCCGCCTGGTCGGCGTGCGCGCCGTCGGCAAGTACGACGAAGGCCTTGACCGTCTCGCCCCACCGCTGGGACGGGACCCCGACAACCGCGGCCTCCGCGACCGCCGGATGGTTGAACAGCCAGTCCTCCACCTCGATGGAGGAGACGTTTTCCCCACCGGTGATGATGACGTCCTTCTTGCGGTCGGAGATGTGCAGGTAGCCCTCGTCGTCGATCGAGCCGCCGTCGCCGGTATGGAACCAGTCGCCTGCCAGCGCCGCCGCGGTCTCCGCGGGCTGTTCCCAGTACCCGGCGAGTACGACGTTGGACCGGGCGAGCACCTCGCCGTCGGAGTCGACGCCGATGCGGCAGCCGAGTGCCGGCGCGCCGGCTCGCGACAGCCTCTTCGTCCGGTCCCCCTGCCCAAGCGCGTCGTCCTCGGCGCGGCCGCGGTTGACGGTGAGCAGCGGTGAGGTCTCGGTGAGGCCGTAGATCTGCATGTACTCCCAGCCGAGGTCGTTCTCGATTCGCAGGATCGTGCGCGACGGTGTGGGCGCGCCGGCGCAGATGATCCGGACGCGACCGCGACCCGGGATCTCACCCGGCCACGCCCCGGCCGCCTCCAGGATGGCGTCGACGACCGCCGGCGCCGCACAGAGGAAGGTCACGCCGTACCGGTCGACTCGGCGCAGGATCTCCGCGCCGTCGACCTTGCGCAGCACGACCTGCGGTACGCCGAGACCGGTGGCGGTGAACGGCATGCCCCAGCCGTTGGCATGGAACATCGGCAGCGTGTGCAGGTAGACGTCGCGGTCGGTGACGCCGGCATGCAGTCCGAACGTGGTTGAGTTGATCCAGATGTTGCGATGGGTGAGCTGCACGCCCTTCGGCCGTGCCGTGGTGCCGGACGTGTAGTTGATGGTCGCGGTGGCGTCCTCGTCCGGCTCGGCCCACGGCTCTGCCTCCCGGTCGGGACGCAGCACGGCGGCGTCGGACTCCGCCCCTAGCACGAACCGGTTCTTGGCCGTCACCGTCGCGAGCGCCTCGTCCTGCTCCGGGTCGACCAGCAGGGTGGTCGCGCCGGAGTGCTCGACGATGTAGGCCACCTCTGCCGGCTGCAGCCGGAAGTTGATCGGGACCAGGACCCGGCCGTAGCTGGTCACCGCGAAGAAGAGCTCGAGCAGCCGGGCGGCGTTGGGCGACACCACGGCGACCCGGTCGCCACTGCGGGCGCCCAGTTCGTCGAGACCGGCCGCCAGCGACCGGACCCGGGTGCCGAAGGCGCCGTAGGTGAGCTCGCCGAGCGGCTCGGCCGGCTGCGCCTGCTCGTCGACGACGCCGATGCGGTCGCGGTAGACCAGCTCGGCGCGGTCCACGAAGTCAGCGGTGGTCAAGGGCACCTGCATGACGCCTCCCGCCTGTGCTCCGACCGCCGGCCGAGGTGCGATTCCATTCGACCAGCAACCCGGCTCGCGGCCAAGTGGTCGAGCGCGTTTGCCGGTCATCGCCGCGAAGGCGACCAATGCCCCGCCGCAGGAGCCCACCTGACACGTCCGTCGCCCGGGTCGCTCAGCGGGCGTAGCGTCGAGGGCCTGCCCAATGAGAGGACGTGCTGTGACCAACGTGAATGGACTGAGCGCCGCCGCGGCGTCAGCCTTCGGGCAGCGGGTCGAGCCGGGGCGCAGGCTGGCCGAGGACGCCGGGCGGGTGGCCGCTGCCTGTCACGACATGGCGCTGCGCTTCCACCGGGGCGGCAAGCTGCTCGTCTTCGGCAACGGCGGACCGGCCACCGATGCCCAGCACATCTCCGTCGAGTTCGTCCATCCGGTGATCGTCGGCAAGCGGGCGCTGCCCGCGCTGTCCCTTGTCAACGACGTCGCCACGGTCATGGGGGTGGCTCGCCGCTTCGGCATCGACGAGGTCTTCGCGCACCAGCTGCGCGTGCTCGGGCACTCGAGCGACATCGCGCTCGGCGTCTCGGCAGACGGCGACTGTCGCAACGTCCTCCGTGGGCTGGAGACCGCTCACGACGCGGGCATGCTGACGCTGGCCCTGGTCGGCGCGGGTGGCGGCGCCATCGCCAGGAGCCCGGCGGTGGACCACTGCTTCGTCGTGGCGTCGGACAACCCGCGCATCGTCAAGGAGGTCCACGTTACGACCTACCACGTGCTGTGGGAGCTCGTGCACGTCTTCTTCGACCAACCGCAGACCCTCGACGAGGAGGGCGGCAACGCCGCTGAGACGCCGACCGGCGGGGTGGAGTCGCTCTATCCGTTCCTGTACGCCGGCACCACCAGCCTGCCGACCGTGCTGGCGGAGGTGTCGCGCTCCACGGTGGAGAAGGTCGCGGAGATCGTCGCCCTCCGTCAGTCCGTGGGGGAGGGCGAGTGCGACCAGATCGCCCGCTGCGCCGGCGCACTCGCCGAACGGTTCCGCGACGGCGGCAAGGTGCTCGCCTTCGGCAACGGCGGCAGCAGCACCGACGCCTCAGACATCGTCCACACGTTCTTCGACCCCAGCGACGACGCCCGGCCGCTGCCGGCGCTGTGCCTGACCAACGACGCCGCCGTCGTCACCGCGCTTTCCAACGACGTGAGCTTCGACGTCGTCTTCGCCCGCCAGGTGCGAGCTTTCGGCCGGGCCCAGGACATCGCCGTCGGCATCTCGACCAGCGGGGGCTCGGCCAACGTCCTGCGGGCGATCGACGAAGCCAAGGCCGCGGGGCTGGCGACGGTCGGGCTGGCCGGCTACGGCGGCGGCAAGATGGCCGAGCTGACGTCGCTCGACTTCCTGTTCGCCGTACCGTCGCCGTCGGTGCACCGCGTCCAGGAGGTGCAGACCACCCTCTACCACGTGCTCTGGGAGGTGACCCAGGCCGCGCTGGCTGGCCTCGTGCCGTCGGGCACCGCCGATCGGGCCGTACAGCCGGTCTGAGCGCCACCGCTCGGGCACGCTCCGACCGCGTACCAGGTAAGGCGTCAACTGGTACCGAACCTGGAGCCAAACGGGTAGGGTGTGCGCATGGTGGCCAACCCGTTCCCGTTCTCGGCGCCGGTCGGCATCGACGACCTCATCGACCGGGACGAGGAGGTCGTCGAGCTGCTGGGCAATGCCGCCGCCGGCAACAACTCGCGGCTGGCGGCGGCCCGGCGCTACGGCAAGACCTCACTCCTGCGCCGGGTGCTGGGCGAGGCCCGCGCCGACGGGTGGGCGGGGGTATACGTCGACTTCTTCGGCGTGGTGACCCTCGCCGACGTCGGCGAACGGATCGAGCGGGCGTACGCCGAGGGGCTCACCGGTAAGGCGGCACAGTGGTTCGCCGGCCTGCGCCGGCTGCTCAAGCCGACCGTCACCGTCGGCGGCGGCCCGCTGCCGGTGTCCGGAGCGCTCGACCTGCGCCCGGCGACCGCACCGCTGCTGGACCGCCTCTCGCTGCCGCGCAAGGTCCACGACCGGTGGGGGACGCGGGTGCTCGTCGTGTTCGACGAGTTCCAGGAGGTGCTGACGGCGCAGGCGAACGCCGACGCCGTGATCCGCTCCGAGATCCAACACCACGGGGAGGCCGCGAGCTACGTCTTCGCCGGCTCGCACCCCGGGATGATGACCGAGCTGTTCACCGACCGGCGCCGCGCGTTCTACGCGCAGGCCAAGCCGGTTCCGCTGCCGCCCCTGCCGCCAGCGGCGACCGCCGAGTTCGTGGGCCAACGGTTCACGCGGACCGGCAAGGACGTCGGCGACGCGCTGGACGGGCTGCTGGCCCTCACCGCGGGCCACCCGCAGCGAACCATGCTGCTCGGCGCCGCCCTGTGGGATCGGACGCCGGCGAAGGGTCTCGCGGATATGGCGCTGCTCTCCGCCGCGCACGAGCGTGTGCTCGCCGAGCTGGGCGACGAGTTCCGCACGTTCTGGTCGTTGCTTCCGGTCACGCAACGGCGCGTCCTGACCGGGGTCGCCCGCGGCGACCGACCCTATGCCCGGCCCCCGAGTGGCTCGCGCGCCGGAGGCGGCACGAGGGGGGCGCTGACGGCGCTGCGTGATCGTGGCGACGTGCTGGCGGACCCGGCCGTGCCGGCCGGCTGGCGGCTCGTCGACCCGTTCCTCGAAGCGTGGGTGGGGGCCGGGCGCCCAGACACCTGAGGCCCCCGGCGCCAACCGGCCGTGCACCACGGCGTGATCTCACGGCCGCGTGCTGCCATCCCGGGCGCCGGCCACGGCGACCTGGCCCAGGCTGATCCCGGCGTCGTTCGTGGGCACCCGAGAGTGGGTGAGCACCGAGAAGCCGGTGGCCGAGAGCGCCGCCACCGCGTGTTCCACGAGCCAGGCGTTCTGGAAGACCCCGCCGGAGAGCGCGACGACCGAAAGGCCGGTCCGGTCCCGCACCCGCCCGCAGGCGTCCACGACCACTCGCGCCATGGAGTTGTGGAAGCGCGCCGCCACCGTGGCCACCGGTACGCCGGCCACGACGTCGGCCACCACAGCGCGCACGAGGTCTGTGCCGCTGATGACCAGCGGCCACTGCTCGCTCACTCCGGCGGGGTAGCACCCGACCTCGGCCGGGTCGGCCAG
Source organism: Mycobacteriales bacterium (assembly GCA_050999825.1). Classification (GTDB taxonomy): domain Bacteria; phylum Actinomycetota; class Actinomycetes; order JALYNC01; family JALYNC01; genus JBPCOB01. The sequence goes on along the minus strand of JBPCOX010000272.1, from coordinate 2,448 downwards.
CTGCTCGAGCTCGACCGCCGCCTGGCCCTCGTAGTTCACCCGGTCACGCACGCCGGCGATCGCGGCCACGGCGTCGAAGAGTCGGCCCGCGCTCGATGTCAGCGGGCTGTTCACCCGGGCCCGCGCCACCGCCAGCACGTCGTCCCAGCGCCCTGCATTGCGGCGTACGACGTCGAGGCGCTCGGGTACCGCGCCGTCGTAGGCCCGGTCGAGGTAGGCCGCCGCCATCCGCCAGGGCTCCCGAACCGCCGCCGCCCCACCCGGCAACGGGATCACCTCGAAGTGCCCGACCCGCTCGAAGCCGTGCAGGTCCGCGACCAGCAGCTCCCCACCCCACATCGTGCCGTCGGTGCCGAATCCCAGGCCGTCGAAGGCGACGCCGATCACTGGTCCCGTCGCGGAGTTGTCAGCCAGACAGGCGGCGAGGTGCGCGTGGTGGTGCTGTACGCCGACCGAGGCGACGCCGTCGAGCTCGAGGGCGTACTTGGTCGAGAGGTACTCCGGATGCAGGTCGTGCGCGACGACCTCCGGGTCGATGCCGAACAGCCGCCGGAAGTGCTCGATGCCTCCGGTGAAGGACTGCAGGGTCTCGTAGTTCTCAAGGTCGCCGATGTGGTGGGACAGGTAGGCGCGAGCGCCGCTGGCCAGGCAGAAGGTGTTCTTGAGCTCGGCGCCACAGCCGAGCACCGGGCGGGACAGCGGCGCCGCCAGCGCGAGGGGGGACGGGACGTAGCCACGGGACCGGCGCAGAGGTGCCGGCCGGCCGGCCACCACCCGCACGACCGAGTCGTCGACCCGGCGGAAGATCGGCCGGTCGGAGGTGAGGAAGAAGTCCGCGATGCCGGCCAGCCGGGCGCTCGCGTCGGCGTCGGCGAAGGCGATCGGCTCGTCCGAGACGTTTCCGCTGGTGAGCACGAAGGGCTCGGCCAGCTCCGCCGCGAGCAGGTGGTGCAGCGGGGTGTAGGGCAGCATCAGGCCGAGCGAGCGCTCCCGGGGTGCGACCGAGGCGGCCACCGCGACGCCGGGACGGCGGGGCAGGACGACGATCGGCGCCGCGGGGCTGGACAGCAGCTCCGCCTCGACCGGCCCGAGATCGCAGAGGCGCCGCGCCGCCTCCAGGTCGGGAGCCATGACCGCGAAGGGGCGGTCCTCCCGGTGCTTGCGTGACCGCAGGGCGGCGGCCGCCCGCTCGTCCGCGGCGAGTACGGCGAGGTGATAGCCGCCCAGTCCCTTCACCGCGAGGATCCCACCTGCCCGCAGCAGCTCGGCCGCCCGGAGCACCGGGTCACCGGCGATCTCCGTGCCGTCGGGATCGGTCAGCCGAAGCCGGGGACCGCAGGCCGGGCAGCAGACGGGTTGGGCGTGGAAGCGGCGGTCCAGCGGATCGGCGTACTCGCGCGAGCAGTCCGCACACAGCGCAAAGCCGGCCATCGTCGTACCCGGCCGGTCGTAGGGAACCGACCGCACGATCGTGAAGCGCGGGCCGCAGTTGGTGCAGTTGGTGAAGGCGTAGCGGTAGCGGCGATCGGTCGGGTCGAAGATCTCCCGGAGGCAGTCCGCGCAGGTCGCGACGTCGGGCGAGACCAGCACGTCGCGGCGCCCGCCGGGATCGCTGGCCACGATCGAGAAACCGGTCGAGCCGAGGAGCGCCATGGGCTCGGACTCCACGCTCTCGACGGTGGCGAGCGGCGGCGCCTGCGCCGCCAGCACGTCGAGGAAGCGAGCCACCGCGGCGGGGTCGCCCTCCACCTCGATGAACACACCTCCGGCGTCGTTGCCGACCAGCCCTCCGAGCCGCAGCCGACCGGCGAGGGCGAAGACGTAGGGCCGGAAGCCCACTCCCTGCACCGTCCCGCGGACCCGGATACGGAGCCGCATCGGCACGCCGGCGGCATCGCCGGATGGGTCCACGCCGCCCTCCCTCACGTGCTCGAGAACCGGCCGAGCCCGATTTCCCGGTTCGTCGGCCAGGTCATTGACGGGGGCGAGCCGGTAGGTGAACGATACGAACTGCGTCGCACCAGGCGGCACCGGTCGTCGAAGGTCTGACGCGGCGGAGCCTCGTCCGGCAGGCTCTGAAGGGAGCGGCGGAGATGCCCACAGCCGAAGCGATCGCTGCCGAGGACACCCTCATCCACGTTCTGTGGATCAACGCGGGCCTCAGCTGCGACGGTGACTCGGTCGCCTTGACCGCGGCCACCCAGCCCAGCATCGAGGAGATCGCCCTCGGGGCGTTGCCAGGCCTACCGAAGATCGCGGTGCACTGGCCACTGATCGACTTCGAGTGCGGCCCGCAGGCCGGTGCCGACGACTTCCTGGAGTGGTTCTGGAAGGCCGACCGCGGCGAGCTCGACCCGTTCGTCCTCGTCGTCGAAGGGTCGATTCCCAACGAGGCGCTCCACGACGAGGGCTACTGGTGCGGCTTCGGGAACAACCGGGAGACCGGGC
>JBPCOX010000228.1:0-6520 GCA_050999825.1 Mycobacteriales bacterium | reverse complement strand
GGATCGCGGGGCTGACCATGGATTCAGGGGTGACCCGGCAGTCCACCGTCCCGCCGCCGCCGTTGCCCGAGCCGTTGCACTGGGTGACCGTCGCACCGGTGGTGGTGGCCGGGAAGGGGGAGCAGTTCACCGTCCCGCCGCCGCCGGTGCCGGAGCCCACGCACTGGTTGACCGTGGCGTCCGTCACGGGCTGCGCCCCTGGCGTGTCTGCGCTGATGTTGTTCGTGATGTCGACACGGCACGTGATGGGGTGCGCCGCGTCGTTGTCCGATCCGTTGCATTGGTTGACATCGGTGACGAGGCTCGTGGAGCTGCTGCTGAACGTGCCGTTCCCCGGCGGGCACGGGTCGAGGCCGCACAGCCGCGTCACGGTGATCGTCGAGCTGGCGGTGCCGCCGCTGATCGTGTTGACGACGGTCACGGTGCAGGTCATCGTCGTCGTGGCGCCAAGAGGGCCCGGTCCGATGTTGTTGCACTGGTCGACCGCGCTGGTCGCGGCGCGGGCGGCGGAGGGCGGCAAGGCCAGACCCGTGATGGAGAGACTCGCGAGCACGGCCAGGGCCAGCACCGCGGAGTGCCAGGTCAGTCGGCGGAAGGAACCCCGGGTCGGGGGGGTACCAGTTCCCATGAAGCCACGCCTTTCGGAGACGGGTCAAGGCCCCACTTAGAACCGGGCATGTGAGCAGCGGACGTGGTGGCACCTAGTGATGAACCAACTACACCAAGTTACCACGGCAGCCGACCCAGGGTGCGGCTTCCGCACAATTTCGACGACTCTTGGGGGCGAGGGGAGAAGTTCGAGAGTGGAGGTGAGGGGACTTGAACCCCTGGCCCCTGCGTTGCGAACGCAGTGCTCTACCGGGCTGAGCTACACCCCCTGGAGCGCCCGAGGCTAGCACGGCGGCCGTGGTAGACCGGCTCCGCGAGGTTAGTCGTTGACCGCCCAGCGACGCTCGAAGAGCACCTCGATCTCGGCGTCGTCCGGCGCGAACTTCTCGGCCTCCGGCGGTGGCAGTGGCTGCCGGGACGGCCGGTGGACGACCCGAGCGGTGACGTAGGTCGGGAGCGGCACGGGGTTGGGCTGCCAGCCCTGCTCCACCAGCGCCCCGTCCAGCGCTGGAGCGCGCGCCGGGACTGGCACCGAAACGGTTGCCGCGGCGGGTTGCGGAGCGGCGCCAGACTTGTGGCCGGCTTCCGGGTAGAGCACCGGCCGCCGCGGTGACTGCGCGACGACCTTGACCACCTGCAGCCGCAGGTGGATGACGTAGCCCACGAGCAGCAGGTCCGAGAGCAGGTGCAGAGACCAGCCGGTGACCCCGGCCAGCGCAAGGAGGAATGTGAGCCCCGCCACACCGAGCAGGATCAACAGCGCTCGCGCCCGGCGCAGGCGCAGCTGGCCGCGGGCCTCGCGTCGGCTCGCCTGCTCGGCGCTCCGCCGGACCGGCCGGCGAGAGTGCCCCGACGCCGGCGATCCGTGCTCCCTCGGCGCACCCGGAGGTAGCACGACGTAACGGGCGCCGCCACCGGGCGGCGGGCGCCGCGACAGCACCCGCATCGCAGTCGAGAAGCGGTCCATCGAGCGCGACTCGGTGACCGCGTCATGCCGGCGCAGCCAGATCGGGACCAGCACGGCCGCCCAGACCACGACCAGGACGGCGTAGATGAGGCCGCTCAGCGGATCCTCCCCCCGGACGGCGCGACGTTGGCCCGACGCTATCGAGGGACCCTCGCGAGTTCAGCCACCGCTGCCGGTGTGTCGTGGCTCAGTTCGCCCGGCGGGCCCGCCAGCGCCGGAGCAGGCCGCCTGGCACCTCCTCCGCCGTGATCGCGTAACACAGGTGGTCGCGATAGGCGCCGTCGATGTGCAGGTAGCGCAGGCGGACGCCTTCGTCCCGGAAACCGAGCTTCTCCACCACGCGCCGGCTAGCGATGTTCTCCGGGCGGATGTTGGCCTCCACCCGGTGCAGCCCGACCCGGGAGAAGCAATGGTCTACGACGAGAGCCAGCGCAGTGGGCGTCACGCCCTGGCCGGCGACCCGCTCGTCGACCCAGTAGCCGGCGTACCCGGAGTTGAGCGAGCCGTGGACGATGTTGCCGATGGTCAGCTGACCAACGAGTACGCCGTCGTGGGTGATGGCGAACGGCAGCGCGCTGCCCTCCCGGGCCTGACGACGCAGGGTGCGCGTCATGGCCGTGAAGGCGACCACACTCGCGCCGTCGGGGCGGGGCGCGTCCGGTGGAGTCGCCTCCCAGCGCGCCAACCAGTCGGCGTTGCGACGGCGGACATCGGCCCACGCCGACGCATCGAGCAGCCGGACGGGACGGAGGCCGACCGCGCCCTCGGCCAGCTCCACCGGCCAGCCCGTCCGGCTCACCGACCACGCCTCAGTGGTCGCCGCCGCGCAGCTGCGCGACCGCGTGCCCTATCACCGGAGCCAGTACGTCGACGCCATCGCGGACACCACCGGTCGAGCCCGGGAGGTTGACCACCAGGGTGGCGCCCGCAACACCCGCGACCGCGCGGGACAGGATCGTGGTCGGGACCGCAGCCCGGTTGTGCTGGCGCAGCGCCTCCGCGAGCCCGGGCGCCTCCCGGTCGATGACCGCACGGGTGGCCTCCGGGGTGACGTCGCGGGGAGCCAGCCCGGTGCCGCCCGTGGTGGCGACCAGGTCGGCGCCCCCGGTCACCGCCCGCCGCAGCGCCGACTCGATCTGGGGTTGGTCGTCCGGCACGACGACCACCTCCGCCACGACGAAGCCCAGCCCGCGCAGCAGCTCTGCCAGCAACGGGCCGGACGCGTCATGCCGCGCACCGCCGTGCGACCGGTCCGAGACCGTCAACACCACCGCCCGCGCCCCCGCGGGCATCCCCTCGGGAGCGCTCATCCGGGGCGTCGCCAGTCGCCCGAGGACCCGCCGGTCTTCTCGAGAACCCGTACGCCGGTGATCGTGGCGGCGGGGTCGACCGCCTTGACCATGTCGACCAGCGTCAGGCCCGCCACCGCCACGGCGGTGAGTGCCTCCATCTCCACCCCGGTCCGGTCGGCGGTGCGCACGGTGGCGCAGACCTCGACCCCATCTTCGGTCACCTCGAGGTCGACGGTCACGCCGGAGATCGCGATCGGGTGGCAGAGCGGCACCAGGTCCGGCGTCCGCTTGGCCGCCATGATGCCGGCGACCCGGGCCACCGCCAGGGCATCCCCCTTCGGTACGCCGGCGCCGCGCAGCAGCGCGACGACCTCTGCGCTGACCGCCACCAGGCCGGTCGCGGTCGCCGTACGGTGGGTGACCTCCTTGTCGCCCACGTCGACCATGCGGGCGGCCCCGCTGGCGTCGACGTGGGTCAGCCCGCGCTCCGTCACCAGGTCACCGCTGCCGCCGCTCGAGCACCATCACGCGCACGGTCTCGCCCGCGGCCACCTCGGTGACCTCCTCCGGCACGACGACCAGGGCGTTCGCGGCCGCGAGGCCCACGACCAGGTGCGAGCCGGCACCGCCGACCGGGGTGACCACCCGGGCGCCGTCGCGCATCGACAGCCGGGCGCGGGCGTAGGCCCGCTTCCCGGCCGGCGCCCGCAGCGGCGCGGCCAGCGTCGCCGACACCTGGGGGCGGTTGATGGGTTCGGCGCCGAGCATGCGCCGCAGTGCCGGGCGGACGAAGACCTCGAAGGAGACGAAGGCGCTCACCGGGTTGCCCGGCAGGCCGAAGATCGGCACCGAGTCGGGGCCGAGGGTGCCGAAGCCCTGCGGCATACCGGGCTGCATGGCAACCCGGTCGAAGCTCACGGTGCCGATGCGTGCCAGCACCTCCTTCACCACGTCGTAGGCCCCCACGCTGACCCCCCCACTGGTGACCACCACGTCGGCCCGGATCAGCTGGTCCTCGAGGATGTTCAGCAGCAGCCGCGGGTCGTCGGGCACGATTCCGACCCGGTAGGGGATGGCGCCGGCCTCGCGCGCCGCGGCGGTCAGCGCATAGGAGTTCGAGTCGAAGATCTGGGCCTCCGACAGCGGCGTGCCCACCTCTGCCAGCTCGCTGCCGGTCGAGATGACGACCACCCGCGGGCGTGGACGGACCCGGACGCGGTCCCGCCCGACCGAGGCGAGCAGGCCCAGCTGAGCGGCGCCGATGGGGGTGCCGGCCGCCAGCACGGTGTCGCCGGCGGCCACCTCCTCACCCGCCCTTCGGAGGTGCGCCCCGACGGCCGGCGCGCGGGTGACGGTGACGCTCGCCAGCCCACCGTCGGTCCACTCCACGGGCACGACGGCGTCCGAGCCGACCGGCAGCAGCGCGCCGGTCATGATCCGCATACACATGCCGGGGCGGATGGAGGCCGCGCTGACGCTGCCGGCAGCGACGTCCCCAACCACCGGCAGCGTCACCAGCGTCAACGGGTTGGCATCGCGCAGGTCGGCGCTGCGCACGGCGTACCCGTCCATGGCGGAGTTGTCGAAGGGCGGCAGTGGGACCGGGGTCGTGACGTCCTCGGCCAGCACGCAGCCGTGGGCGTCGAGCAGCTGGAGCTCCAGCGGGGCCAGCGGAGAGACGACCGAGAGAACGTCGGCGAGGTGGTCGTCCACCGACTTGAGGGGCTGCTCCACGGCTTCAGGGCCCCGTCGGCGGGCCGTCCGGCCGCGTCGCGACGAACTCCCGCAGCCACGACAGGAAGGCCGGGCCGAGATCGGGCCGGTCGCAGGCCAGCCGCACGACGGTGCGCAGGTAGTCGGCCTTGTCGCCGGTGTCGTAGCGCCGGCCGCGGAAGATCACCCCGTGCACGCCGCCTCCCTCGGCGCTCGCCCGTCCGGCCAGCGCCTGCAGCCCGTCGGTCAGCTGGATCTCACCGCCCCGGCCGGGCGGGGTCTGCCGCAGGGCATCGAAGATCTGTGGCGCGATGACGTACCGACCGATCATGGCCAGGTTGCTCGGCGCCTCCTGGGGTGACGGCTTCTCGATCATGCCGGTGACGAGGACGACGTCCGGGCTGTCGGTCGGCTCCACGGCCGCGCAGCCGTAGAGGGAGATCGACTCCGGCGGCACCTCCATCAGCGCGATCACGCTCCCGCCGTAGCGGCGCTGCACCTCGGCCATCGCCGGCAGGATCGACTCCCGTTCGTCTATGAGGTCGTCGCCGAGCAGGACCGCGAACGGCTCGTCGCCCACGTGCGCTGCGGCGCAGAGCACCGCGTGGCCGAGCCCCTTGGGCTCCCCCTGGCGGACGAAGTGCAGGTCGGCGATGGTGCTGGCGGCCCGGCTCAGCTCCAGCAGCGCCGTCTTGCCGGCGGCCTCGAGTGTGGTCTCCAGCTCGTAGGCGCGGTCGAAGTGGTCCTCCAGCGAGCCCTTGTTCCGGCCGGTGACGATGAGAACGTCCCCCATGCCCGCCCGCGCGGCCTCCTCGACGATGTACTGGATCGCGGGCTTGTCGACGACCGGGAGCATCTCCTTGGGCGTCGCCTTGGTTGCCGGCAGGAACCGGGTGCCGAGACCGGCGGCCGGGATCACCGCCTTGGTGATCATGCTGTACGCCGGTGGAGCGCGGGAGCGGACATGACGGGGACAGTAACGCCGCCGTCCGGTCCGGGCTCGGATGGCAGGCTGACGCGGGTGCCAGGTCCCGCGAAGGCGACGCTGCGGCGACGGCTGCTCGCCGCGCGGGCCGCCCTCCCGGCCCCGGTGCTGGAGGAGCGTGCCGCGGCCCTGCTGCGGGTGGTGACAGAGGCGTCCCTCCTGGGCGGAGCGCGGTGCCTGGCGGCGTACGTCTCGATCGGCACCGAGCCCGGGACCGGCCCGCTGCTCGAGCACCTGCGGGCGACCAGGGTAATGGTGCTGCTGCCGGTCGTGGCCGCCGACGGGCCGCTCGACTGGGCGCTCGACGAGGGCGCCGGCCGACGCCGGCCCGGCCGGTACGGCCTGGCGGAGCCGGCCGGCCCCCGGCTTGGTCCGGCCAGGATCGCTTCGGCCGACCTCGTGCTCGTCCCGGCGCTCGCCGTCGACGTTGCGGGGAACCGGCTGGGCCGCGGCGGGGGCGGCTATGACCGCGCCCTTGCCCTTGTCCCACCCGGTACGCCGGTGCTCGCTGTGGTCTACGCCGAAGAGGTGCTCGCCGCCGTACCGGTGGAACCGCACGACCGGCCCGTCAGCGGCGCGTTGACCCCGGGCGGCTGGGTCGGTTTCCCCGGCACTCAGGTGGCGCGGCGGTAGCGCCCCGCGGGAAGGCCGCGGCCCGCGGCGCTCGCTCCGCTGCCTTCCTGGGTGACCACCAGTGCGGCACGATGGTGGAGACAACTCTACGCCGTACGGGCGGTGTCCTCTGACGGTCCAGCATCATGTGCCCATGACCTGGACTGCACCGGAGACGCCGCGCGTCGACCCCCCGTACACGGCCGGCGAGCGCAGCATGCTGGACGGCTGGCTCGACTACCAACGACAGACCCTGCTGCACAAGTGTGCGGGCCTGACCGGCGAGCAGCTCAAGCTGCGAGCGGTTGAGCCGTCGTCGCTGTCGCTGCTCGGGTTGGTGCG
>JBPCOX010000207.1:0-2726 GCA_050999825.1 Mycobacteriales bacterium | reverse complement strand
CCGCCGAGCCGGCGGCGGAGTACCCGGGCCGTCGCGATGTGCTCCTGCGAGCCGACCACCAGTGACCCGACCGGTGCCCCCAGGCCCTTGGACAGGCAGACCGACAACGTGTCGAAGCACTCGGCGTACGCCGACAGAGCCACGCCCGTAGCGATCGAGGCGTTCCAGATGCGGGCTCCGTCGCAGTGCAGGGCGACGCCGGCTCCGGCGGTGATCTCTCGCAGGGCGCGCAGGGTCGACAGCGGGTAGACCGCGCCGCCGCCGCGGTTGTGGGTCTGCTCGACGGCGACCGCCCGGGTCGGCACGGTGCCGAAGCCCTCGGCCCGGATCTGCTCGGCCAGCACGGCCGGCTCCAGCAGGCCCCGCGCAGCCACGATGGTGCGGGTCTGGATGCCGCCGTGCTGGGCGGCGCCGCCGCCTTCGTAGGTGACGATGTGCGCGTCGGCGTCGCACAGCAGCTCGTCGGCCGGTGGTACGACGAGCCGAAGGCAGAGCTGGTTGCCCATGGTGCCGGTCGGCACGAACAGCGCCGCGGGCTTGCCGAAGCGTGCGGCGACCTCGTCCTCCAGCGCGTTGACCGTCGGGTCCTCGCCGTAGACGTCGTCGCCCACCTCGGCCGCGGCCATCGCGTGTCGCATGCCGCGCGTCGGGGAGGTGAGCGTGTCGCTGCGCAGGTCGACCAGCGCTGGCACCGGCGTCCTTCCGTCGTTGGAGTCAGGCCTCAGCCGAAGAACACCTCGGCCTCGGCATACATCGCCTCGGGCACGACCTTCAGCTCGCGGGTGGCATCGGCGAGCGGCACGAGCTCGATTGCTGTCCCGTGTAGCGCGGTCATGGTCCCCCACCGCTGCTCGTGGACCGCGTCGATGGCGTGCAGGCCGAACCTGGTGGCCAGCACCCGGTCGAAGGCGGTCGGCGTACCACCGCGCTGGATGTGCCCCAGCACGGTGGCGCGGGCCTCCTTGCCGGTGCGGTCGGCGATCTCGCGCTCGAGCAGCGCACCGATCCCCGCCAGCCGGACGTGGCCGAAGGCGTCGAGCTCGCCGTCCCGGGTGGCCATCGTTCCCTCACGCGGGGTGGCGCCCTCCGCCGCGACGATGATCGGCGCGTAGTGGCTCTCGAACCGGCGGACGACGTAGCGGCACACCTCGTCGATGTCGAACGGCCGCTCCGGGATCAGGATCACGTTGGCGCCCCCGGCCAGGCCGCTGTGCAGGGCGATCCAGCCGGCGTGGCGTCCCATCACCTCGACGATGAGCACCCTGTGGTGGCTCTCCGCGGTGGTGTGCAGCCGGTCGATCGCCTCCATCGCGATGTTGACCGCGGTGTCGAAGCCGAACGTGTAGTCGGTGGCGCCCAGGTCGTTGTCGATCGTCTTCGGTACGCCGACCACGTGGACCCCGGCCTCGCCCAGCCTGGTCGCCACCCCGAGGGTGTCCTCGCCGCCGATGGCGATCAGCGCATCGACGCCGTTGGCCTCGAGGTTGGCCACGATCCGGTCGACGCCGCCCTCGACCTGGTAAGGGTTCGTGCGCGACGAGCCGAGAATCGTGCCGCCTCGGGGCAGGATGCCGCGTACGGCGTGGACGTCGAGGCGAACCGTGTCGCCCTCGAGCGGCCCCCGCCAGCCGTCGCGGAAGCCCACGAGGTCGTGGCCGTACCGGGTCACCCCCTTGCGGACGACGGCGCGAATCACCGCGTTCAGCCCAGGACAGTCGCCGCCGCCGGTGAGGACCCCGATGCGCATGGCGCAGACCTTAGGCCGCGGCTCCGGTGGAAGTGACGGCAAGCAGCGCGGACACGTTGCCACCGGGAAGGCTGCCGGGTAGCGCCACAACGGGTCCGCCGGACACGGGCCACACCCCGAGCCGCTGGTATCCGTCCTCCGGCCACCGGACGCCGATCGCGAGCCAGCGGCCGTCCGGCGACCAGCTCAGGTCGGCCGCCTGCTTCTCGGGCGTGCCGACGCCCGGCACCCGGGTGTGCTGCCCCGTCTCGAGGTCGAGGAGCTCGACGAACCCGGGGGTGCCGGGCCGCTCTCCACCATGCAGCCCGAAATGAGCGATCGCCAGCCGGCGCTCGTCCGGGCTGAACACTGCCCTGCCGATTCCGTCGTTGGCGTCCAGCCGGAACGTACGCCGCGGCCCGGCGCGCAGGTGGCCCACGACGAGGTCGCACGTCGCGCCGCCGCAGATCACCCAGGCGGCCATTCGCGGCGTCGCCGCGGCCACGTAGGTCACCTGTGCGAGCGAGCGGAGCACGCGCAGCGACATCGGGTCGACGACGGTCAGCTCCCCGGGGCCCTCCTCGCGGTACGCCGCGACGAGGAGACCGCTGCCGGTGTCCGCCAGCGGCTGCCAACTCTGCGGCACCGGTCGCCTGGACAGCAGCCGGCCACCGGTCGTGACCTCGACGAGCGTCGCCTTGGCGCCCGGCTGGCGCGGATAGACGAAGCCCCAGAGCCGCCCAGGTCGCGCGCCGAGGAACACCTCGTCGGCCCGTACCAGCTCAACGGGCGCTCGCCCAGGACGGAGAAGGTAGACCCAGCCAGGGCCGATCTCCCCGCCGGACTGATCGTCCCGTACCACCACGACAGTGCCGCCGGCAACCGGCAGCAGCTGCGTGAACGCTCGGCCGGGCGGCAGCGGAACGCCCTTGACCGGAGACCGGGCGCCGCTCTCGGCGTCGACCACAGTGAGCGCGCCGCCGCCGGCGAGCAGCCGCAG
>JBPCOX010000161.1:0-9148 GCA_050999825.1 Mycobacteriales bacterium | reverse complement strand
AGCGGCCGACGGACCAAGGCGTGGTGACGCGCTCTCACGTCGAGTAGAGCAGCCTCGCGGCCGGTAGTCGCTCGGCGATCCTGTCCTCGAACGATCCCCGCAACTCCGCCCGCACGGGCCGCGGGTAGCGGAGTGGGCTGTTGTCGCCTGGCGGGTGTCGGCGGCTCAGCGGCCGCGCCGGCGGCCCCATGCGTAGGCGATGTTGACGGCGGCGATTCCGCCCCAGGCGACCAGCAGTCCGCCGATGCCGCCGGTCCCCCCGGCGATGCCTGAGATGGGGATGCCCATCCCCAGTGAGCCCAGCGCCAGCGGCAGGCTCGGGTCGCTGCTTGGCCGGCGCCGCTGCGGCGAGTCGGCGGCGCGGGCGTCGATGCGCCGGTCGATGTCACGGTCGAGCCGTTCGAGGAAGGACTCAACCAGGGCGCTCTCGTACTCCGGTCCAAGCTCCCGGCGCGCCTGGGTGGCAGCCGCCAGGTCCAGTCGCCGGCTCTCCCGCTCGGTCATGACGCTCAGTCAACGCCACACCAGGCCGCGCTCGCCAGTGTTGAGGCTGGAGACGGGCACCGAACGCGGCGGCCGGGCCGGGCAGACACCTCAGCGACCGGTCGCGGAGAAGTGCTGGTAGTCCTTCACCGAGGTCCAGTCGCCCCCCCAGCTCCAGCCGACGGCGGCGAAGGCCCGGACCACGGCGTCGCCGGCGTAGATCATGCCGGCCGCATGTCGGCTCCGGTCGACATAGGGACGGGACGCCGGTGGCTCGACGGAGCCGTCCGCGCCGACGTACGGGTTCTGCCCCGGGTTGACGTCGATCGCCCAGCCGTAGGAGTGCTGCGACCAGACGCCCGGGCGGCCCGTCGCCGAGCGGCAGTTGAAGGCCGCTGTGTCCTGTGACGCGACCGCCGCGCTGCCGCCGCCACCGCGCGAATTCACCAGCCGCATCGCGGCCAGGGGGAAGCGGGCATCGAACAGCGACCGCATCGCCTTCGTGACCGGGTCGACCGCCCCGGCGTTGACGATCAGTTCGCCGCGGTGCACCGCCGCGTCGAAACCCCAGTAGCTGACCCGCAGGTAGCGAAGGTCGGCCAGCGGCACCGGACAGCCGGACCGCCACGAGGTGTACATGCGAGCCCGGATCTGGGCCGTGATGACGGACACCGACGAGAAGAACGCGGGGGCTGATGGAAGGGTCGCCGGCAGCGCCGCAGGTGCGGGTGTCCCGGCCGGCGGGGGACCTTCCGCGACGGGAGCGCCGCGCCCGCTGTCGCCAGCGGCTATGGGCAGCTGCCGTGAGGTCGCCGATGTGCCGGGGCCACCCCCGCCCACCGTTGCGGTGATGGCGGCGGCAACAGCCAGCCGCACACAGACGGCACCGGCGGAGGGAGGCACAACCCAGAATACCCGCGATCAAGCGCCGGGCTGCCAGGTCACAGCTGAAGCACGGTCGCCACCGGGCCGGCCGGGCGACGTACGGTGAAAGCGTGACTCCGGCCCACCGATCGGCGCTGCGGCGCTGGGCCGTGGTGGCCGCCGGGCTGGCCGCGCTCGGCGCCCTGCCAGCGGTGGTCGCCGCCGTACCGGCGAGCGGCAATGGGGACGTCTCACCGACCGCCCTGCTGGCGCGGGTTAGAACGTCCGCCGGCGTCGCCTACAGCGGCTACGCCGAGAGCCGCGGCACGCTGGCGCTGCCGAAGATCCCGCGGCTGTCCGGCGTCGACGACCTGCTCAGCAGCACCACCAGGATGCGCGTCTGGTACGCCGATCCGGCCCGGTACCGCGTCGACGAGGTCGGGCTGGTCGGCGAGACCGACACCTACGTTTCCGACAGCGGCACCTGGCGATGGGAGTCCGACGAGCGACGGGCGACCCTGATCCTCGGTCGACCCTCGGTCCGACTGCCCCGCGGCGCCGACCTGCTCCCGGCCGAGCTGGGCCGCCGGCTGGCCAACGCCGCCAGGCCCGAGGAGGTACGCCGGTTGGCTGCGCGTCGGATCGCCGGCCGCACTGCGCTCGGCCTGCGGATCACCCCGCGGGACCCCACCACCACGGTCGGGCGGGTGGACCTGTGGGCCGACCGCTCGACCGGCCTGCCGCTGCGCGTTGATGTCAGCGGCCGCAACGCCGCGCCAACCCTGACGACGGCGTACCTCGACCTGGAGATGGGCCGGCCGGCAGACCGGCGAACCGACTTCCACCCACCGGCGGATGCCTCGCTCAACACGACCACCGCGCCCGACATTGCCGCCGCCGTCGACCGGTACGGCGACTTCGAGCTGCCGGCGACGCTGGCCGGGCTGCCGCGTCGGCAGCGGGTTCAGGGCATCGGTGTCCAGGGCGGCACCGCAACCTACGGCGAGGGCTACTCGCTGCTGACCCTGCTGCCGCTGCCCCACAACATCGGCGCGGCGATTCTCGACAGCCTCGACCAGCCGCCGGCGACGCCGCTCGACATCGCCGGCGCCACGGCGGCGGCCCTCGGCACGCCCCTGGCCAACGTCGTCGTGCTGAGCACCGACCAGGGCCACTTCCTGCTCGCCGGCTCGGTGCGGCCGCCCGTCCTGGAGCGTGCGGCGCAGCAGCTGGTCGAGGACCCGCCGCCGTACCGCCCGGACGCCCGATGAGTGCCGCCATCACCACCCGGGCGCTGACCAAGCGGTACGGCGCCCTGACGGCGGTGGAATCGGTGGACCTCGACGTGGGCGAGGGTGAGCGCTACGGCTTCCTCGGCCCCAACGGCTCCGGCAAGACCACCACCGTCCGGATGCTGCTCGGGCTGGTGCACGCGACCAGTGGCGACATCTCGGTGCTCGGCGCACCGGTCCCACGCCGCGCCAAGGCGGTGCTGGCGCAGGTCGGGGCGCTGGTCGAGGGGCCGGCGGCGTACGGGCACCTCTCCGGGCGGACCAACCTCGCGCTGCACGACGCGGCCGGCCCGGGCGGCGGGCGGCGGACCCGCAAGCGGCGGATCGACGCGGCGCTGGAGCAGGTCGGGCTCTCCGGCGTCGGCCGCAAGCCGGTCAAGGCCTACTCGCTCGGCATGCGGCAGCGCCTCGGCCTGGCCGCCGCGCTGCTGCGCGCGCCCCGGCTGCTGATCCTCGACGAGCCGACCAACGGCCTCGACCCGCAGGGCATCCGCGAGGTCCGCGACCTGCTGCTCGAGCTCAACCGCGCCGGTACGACGGTCTTCCTGTCCAGCCACCTGCTGGCCGAGGTCGAGCACCTGTGCACCCGGGTCGGCGTGGTCGACCGTGGCCGTCTGGTCCTGCAGGAGGACCTCGCGGTGCTGCGCGCGCCGACCGGCCGGATCGCGGTCCGTACGCCGGACGCCGGCGCCGCCCTGGCGCTGCTCGACGGCCGGGTCGCGCATCGCGCGCAGGACCGGCTGCTGGTCCGCGGCACCGACCCCGCGGCGCTGAACGCCGAGCTGGTCACGGCCGGCGTACGAGTGGCCGAGCTCGGCCCCGAGCGGCGGACGCTGGAGGACGTCGTCCTAGCGGTCACCACTGCGGGCAGCGACCGGGTGACCGGCTCGTGATCGCCGTCGAGCTGGCCAAGCTGCTGCGCCGGCCGCGGACCTGGGTCACGGTGGCACTGCTGACCGGGCTGCCGACGCTGGTCGCGGTGTTCATCGCGGTCACCGAGGTCGGCCCCCGGCCGGGGCAGGGGCCGGCGTTCCTCTCCGCGGTCCTCACCAACGGCAACCTGTTCCCGGCCGCTGCGCTGGCGATCGTGCTGCCGCTGTTCCTGCCGATCGCCGTGGCCGTGGTCGCCGGCGACTCGATCGCCGGCGAGGCGAACGCCGGCACCCTGCGCTACCTGCTGGTCCGCCCGGTCGGTCGGACCCGGCTGCTGATCGCCAAGCTGGTCGCGGTGACCGCGTTCATCGCCCTGTCGGTCGTCTCCGTCGCCGTCGTCGCCTACTTCGTCGGCACCCACCTGTTCGGCAGCCACCCGCTGCCCAGCGTCTCCGGCACCCAGCTGTCGACGACCCAGGCGTCCGCCCGCGTGCTCGGCGCCGTGCTCTATGTCGGCGCCTCGATGCTGGGCGTGGCGGCGTTCGCCCTGTTCTTCTCCACGCTGACCGACTCGCCGCTCGCCGCCGCGCTGGGTGCGCTCGCGGTGCTCGTCACCAGCCAGGTCCTGGTCCTGCTCGACGCCGCAGCGGCGGTGCGCCCGTACCTGCCGACCCGCTACTGGCTCTCCTTCGTCGACTTCTTCCGGGACCCGATCTACTGGCGGGAGATCCAGCGCGGCGTTGCCCTGCAGGCGGTGTACGTCGTCGCGCTGCTCGGCATGGCATGGGCCAACTTCTCCACCAAGGACATCACGAGCTAGCGCCGGGCACGCGGTCAGCCGGTGCCGACCGCCCGCAGCCGGGCGCAGTCAGCCGGTGCGGACGGCGTGATGGGAGCGGCTGCCAGCGCGGTGAGCGTGAGCCCGATCGCCAGCGGGTCCGCCGGCAGCAGGCCGTGCCCGACCCGGTCGTCCCCGCACACCGACTGCAGCGCTACGTCGACCGCCCCCTCCAGCGAGGCGGTCTCCGGCGGCGTGACGAGGTCGTCGACCGTCGTCCAGATGGACAGCCACTGCGGCCCGTCCGGTGTCTCGTCCCCGGAGTTGAGCCGACGCAGCAGCGAGCTGCCGGGCTCCAGCTGGGCGCAGGCCCCCCGGCACTCCGACGGTGAGAGCGCGCCGGCCAGCGCCGCCACATCGGTGCCGTGGTGCGGCGACCCGAGCGTGACGATCCGCCGGGCCTTGCGGTCGCCGTCGTAGTCCTTGGCCCACAGCCGCACGACGACGCCGCCGGCGGAGTAGCCGACCAGGTCCACGGATGGCGCGCCGGCGGAGAGGGCGGCGTCGACCGCGCCGTTGACCGCCCGCGCCTGCTCGCGCAGGTCCCCGGTCGCACCGCCCGGCAGCGACACCAATGACGCCGGCCGACCGGTCGCCCGCAGCCGGGCCAGCAGCGCGTCGAAGGCAGCCGCCCGACCGCCGTATCCCGGCACCAGCAGCACCGGCCCGGGCAGCGCCTGCGGCGGCCGCCGCTCGGGGAGCGCAGGGGACCCCGAGGTCAGCCGCTCGATGACCGCGAAGGCGACCACGACGACGCCCACCACGAGCAGGGAGAGCACCAGCAGCCGGCGGCGCGGGCTCAGTGCGGAGAGCACCGTTCCATGGTCGCCCAACGGACTAAAGTCAGCGCTCGTGCCCGCCGACCCGACCGAGGACCTCGCGGCCCTCGACGCCACGCTGACCTCGGTCGAGACGGTGCTCGATCTGCCGGCTCTGCGCGCCCGGGTCGGCGAGCTGGGCGAACGTGCGGCCGCGCCGGACCTGTGGGACGACCAGGAGGCCGCCCAGGCCGTCACCAGCCAACTGTCGTATGCCCAGGGCGACCTCGCCCGGGTCGAGGGGCTGCGCCGGCGGCTCGACGACCTCGCCGTCCTCTACGAGCTGGCCGGCTCGGAGAGCGACGCCGCCGTTCATGCAGAGTCCGACGTCGAGCTCGTCGGCCTGCAGCGCGAGATCGGCCAGCTGGAGGTCCGCACCCTGCTCTCCGGCGAGTACGACGAACGGCATGCCCTGGTGGCGATCAACTCCGGCGCGGGGGGCGTGGACGCCGCCGACTGGGCGCAGATGCTGCTGCGGATGTTCCTGCGCTGGGCAGAGCGCCACGGGCATCCGGTGGAGGTCTATGAGACCTCCGAGGCCGAGGAGGCCGGGATCAAGTCGGCCACCTTCGCCGTCAAGGCGCCGTACGGCTATGGCACCCTCTCGGGCGAGCACGGCGTCCACCGGCTGGTGCGGATCAGCCCGTTCGACAACCAGAGCCGGCGGCAGACCTCGTTCGCGGCCGTCGACGTGACGCCGGTGGTCGAGGCCAGCGACCACGTCGAGATCGACGAGAAGGAGCTCCGGGTCGACATCTACCGCTCCAGCGGTCCGGGCGGCCAGGGCGTCAACACCACCGACTCCGCCGTACGGCTGACCCACCTGCCCACCGGTATCGTCGTGACCTGCCAGAACGCGCGCAGCCAGCTGCAGAACAAGGCCTCCGCGATGGTCATCCTGCAGGCCCGGCTGCTCGAGCGGCGCCGGCGGGAGGAGTCGGCGGAGATGGACAAGATCCGCGGCGGCCGGGCCGACATCTCGTTCGGCTCCCAGATCCGCGACTACGTCCTGCACCCCTACCAGATGGTCAAGGACAAGCGGACGGCGGTGGAGACCGGCAACGTGCAGGCGGTCCTCGACGGGGATCTCGACGCCTTCATCGAGGCCGAGATCCGCTGGCGAGCGGCGGAGGCGAGGGCCTAGCAGCGCATCGGCGTACGCCGAAGGTCAGCGGACGTGCGCCAGCAGCACGGTGAGCAGCGCCAGCAGGGCGACCAGTACGGCGAACAGCTGCGGGGTGAGCACGAACGACGACGTGTGCACCTGCGCGCGGGAGGCCCGGCAGGTGGCGCAGCGGCCCTCGACGACCGGGCCGGCGCAGAGGGCGCAGACGAGGTGCTCGCAGGTCATCGGCTCCTCCTAGCGCGCGGGGTCTCCCCACAGTCTTACCCATCAGGGCGTTGGCGTCAGCCGGAGCGGCCCAGCGACGTAGAGTGATCCGTTGTGATCCGGTTCGAGGGCGTCGGCAAGCACTACCCCTCCACCAGCCGGCCGGCGCTCGCGGATGTCACCGTGGAGGTGGAGAAGGGCGAGTTCGTCTTCCTCGTCGGGCAGTCCGGCTCGGGCAAGTCGACGTTCATCCGGCTGGTGCTCAAGGAGGAGCGCCCGACGTCAGGGTCGATCCACGTGGCCGGCAGGGAGCTGGCCCGGTTGTCGAACTGGAAGGTGCCGGCGCTGCGCCGCCAGATTGGCACGGTGTTCCAGGACTTCCGGCTGCTGCCCAACAAGACGGTCACGCAGAACGTCGCCTTCGCCCTCGCCGTGATCGGCAAGCCCCGGCACACGATCGCCGCCGTCGTACCGGAGGTCCTCCAGCTCGTTGGGCTCGAGGGCAAGGGGGACCGGCTCCCGCACGAGCTCTCCGGCGGCGAGCAGCAACGGGTGGCGATCGCCCGCGCCTTCGTCAACAAGCCGCGCATTGTTCTCGCCGACGAGCCGACCGGGAACTTGGACCCGACGACCAGCGTCGGCATCATGAAGCTGCTGGACCGGATCAACCGGACCGGTACGACGGTGGTGATGGCCACCCACGACGCCGCGATCGTCGACTCGATGCGACGCCGGGTGGTGGAGCTCGAGGCGGGGCGGGTGGTCCGCGACCAGGCGCGCGGGGTCTACGGCTACACCCGCTGAGCGGTCGATACCCGGCGATACGACGACAGCAGGGATCTGGATGCGGGCGCGGTTCGTTCTCTCCGAGATGGCCATCGGCCTGCGCCGTAACCTCACCATGACCCTAGCGGTGGT
Organism: Mycobacteriales bacterium; assembly: GCA_050999825.1. Lineage (GTDB taxonomy): Bacteria > Actinomycetota > Actinomycetes > JALYNC01 > JALYNC01 > JBPCOB01. The sequence goes on along the minus strand of JBPCOX010000161.1, from coordinate 1,732 downwards.
CATCACCGTGGCCATCTCGCTGGCGCTGGTCGGGGCTGGGCTGTTGATCCGCCATCAGGTCCAGGACATGAAGGACTACTACTTCTACAAGGTCGAGATCTCGGTCTTCCTGACCAAGAACGTCACCGCGGACCAGCGCGAGTCGATCAGCCGCGACCTCTACGCGCTGCCGCAGGTGCAGCAGGTGTTCTACGAGTCCCAGCAACAGGCGTACGAGCGGTTCCAGAAGCAGTTCAAGGACTCGCCGGGGCTGGTGGAGAACGTCCGGCCGGATGCGCTCCCGGAGTCCTACCGGGTCAAGCTCAAGGACCCGACGAAGTACGCCGTGGTCTCGAGCCAGTTCGCCGGCCGGCCAGGCGTGGAGGACGTCGTCGACCAGCGGCGCTTCCTCGACAAGCTGTTCCGCATCCTCAACGGCTTCCGCAACGCGGCGTACGTCATCGCCGGCATCCAGTTGATCGCGGCGACGGTGCTGATCTCGAACACGATCCGGGTAGCCGCGTTCAGCCGCCGCCGGGAGACGGGGATCATGCGGCTGGTCGGCGCCTCGAACCTCTACATCCAGCTGCCGTTCCTGCTCGAGGGAGCGCTGGCCGGGTTGATCGGCGCCGGGCTGGCCTGCGGGTTCCTCGCCCTGGCGAAGGTGATGTTCGTCGACCGCACGCTGCGCGGCATCTTCTCCGCCGGCGTCATCCCCTCGATCGGCTGGCACGCCATCGTGCAGACGATGCCGCTGCTCTTGCTGGGCGGGGTCACCTTGTCCGCGCTGGCCTCTTTCATCACCCTGCGCCGGTTCCTTCGGGTCTGAAGCGCATCCCCGCGCCGGGCCCGCTGCGTATCCTCGGCCGATGCCCACCCGCCGCCAGGCCGCCGCCGCCGTGGTAGTCGCGGTGCTGACGGCGTACGCCGTGGGGGCGGCAGCTGCCGGGCAGCCGGGCGTCGCTGCTCCGGTGCCGGCGGACCGCTGGTCGGCGTACTACCCCCCGGCGGACTTCGCCCGGCTCCAGGCAACGCTGGCGGGCCACCACCGCTCCGACGTCAGCGTCGGGCGCGGGTCCGACGGCGTGGTGCGGATCCGGGTGGCGGCGTTCACCCGCGGGGTGGGACGGCAGGTGCGCGAGGCGGTCGCTGTCGCCAGGCGGGAAGGTGCGCTCGGGCTCCTCCTGGACTTGCGCGCGGACCCGGGCGGCCTGCTCGAGGAGGCGGTGGAGACGGCGTCGGTGTTCCTCGACCCGGGGCCGGTCGTCTCCTACCAGCGCCACGACGAGCCACCCCGCCGGCTCGATGCGTCGGGTCACGGTGACACCACGCTGCCGCTGATCGTGCTGGTGGACGGTGGTACGGCGAGCGCGGCCGAGGTCGTCGCGGCGGCGCTGCAGGACCGCGACCGGGCGGTGGTGGTGGGCTCGCAGACCTTCGGCAAGGGGTCGGTGCAGGCGCCGACGCTGCTCTCCGACGGCTCGGCGGTGGAGCTGACCGTGGGCCGCTACCTCACGCCCAACGGACGCTCGCTGGAGGGCGTGGGGGTGCAGCCCGACATCGAGGTGCGCCACGGTGCCGACCCGCGGCTTGCCGAGCAGCGGGCGCTCGAGGTGCTCGCCGGGCTGGTGGCCGACGCAGCCGCCGGCGGTCGGGGCTGAGTTCTAGTGGTTCGTGAGAGCGGCCGCAAGCTGGTCGCGCAGAACAAGAAGGCGCGGCACGACTACGCCATCGAGGACGTCTTCGAGGCCGG
>JBPCOX010000105.1:0-8170 GCA_050999825.1 Mycobacteriales bacterium | reverse complement strand
GGCCGACGGCCGGATGCGCCCGGTCGTGACCACCGCGGCCACCGTGCGTGCGGCTCTGCTCGGGGCCGGGGTGACGCTGGCGACCACCGATCGGGTCTCCGTGCCGCTGACCGCCTATCCGGAGCAGGGCATGGTGGTCGCGGTGACCCGCGTCCGCCAGGCGCGGGAGCAGACCAGCTCGCCACTGCCGTTCCCGACCGTCCGGCGGGCCGACTCCTCGCTCTACCGTGGTCGGACCGTGGTCGCGACCCCGGGGCGGCTCGGTGCACGGGTGAGCGTCTTCGACGCCACCTACGTCGACGGCCGCCTGACTAGCCGGCGGCTGGTCCGTGTGCAGGTCACGGCGAGCCCGCAGCGGCGGATCGTGCGGGTCGGCACCCGCCCGCTGCCCAAGCCGCGCCCGGCACCTCGATGGACCGGCCGCGGATCGGGGCTGAACTGGGCTGCCCTGGCACGGTGCGAGTCCGGTGGCAACCCGCACGCGATCTCCTCGACCGGCAGTTACCGGGGGCTATACCAGTTCAGCTTCGGCACCTGGCGGGGCGTCGGCGGCTCGGGTGACCCGGCAGCGGCGTCGTCGGCCGAGCAGACCTACCGGGCACAGCTGCTCTACTCGCGCGCCGGCCGCGCGCCGTGGCCGATGTGCGGCCGCTACCTCTAACGGCTCGCCGCTGAACGCCGGCGGCGGGACGCTCGGCGGAGACGGGCTGCTCGGTCCGGCCGACGTCCGGGCGCTGGCGGCCGGGCTCGACCTGCGCCCCACCAAGACGCTCGGCCAGAGCTTCGTGGTCGACCCCAACACGGTGCGCCGCATCGTGCGGGTGGCCGACGTGAGCCCCGACGACGTGGTGCTCGAGGTCGGCCCCGGCCTCGGCTCGCTGACCCTCGGCCTGCTCCCCGCCGTCCGCCGGGTGGTCGCGGTGGAGATCGACCCGCGACTGGCCGGCGCGCTGCCCGCGACGGTGGCCGGCCGGCGACCCGAGCTCGCAGACCGGCTCACCGTGGTGACGGCGGACGCGCTCGCGCTGACCGGGCTTCCCGAACCGGCGCCCACCGCCCTGGTGGCCAACCTTCCCTACAACGTCGCGGTTCCGGTGCTGCTGCACCTGCTCGAGCTCTTCCCGTCCCTGGCGCGTGGGCTGGTGATGGTGCAGGCCGAGGTTGCCGACCGGTTGGCGGCCCCACCGGGCAGCCGGACGTACGGCGTGCCGTCGGTCAAGCTGGCCTGGTACGCCGAGGTCACCCGGGCCGGCTCGGTCCCGCGCACCGTCTTCTGGCCGACGCCGAACGTGGACTCGGGGCTGGTGCGGCTGGCCCGCCGTTCCGCACCCACGGCGGCGGCGACCCGGGAGGACGTCTTCGCCGTCGTCGACGCCGCCTTCGGCCAGCGTCGTAAGACCCTGCGCGCTGCCCTGGCCGGCTGGGCCGGCTCGGCGGCAGCGGCCGGGGCGGCCCTGGCCGGGGCCGGCATCGACCCGGGAGCGCGGGGGGAGGCGCTCGACGTCACCGCTTTCGCCCGGTTGGCGGCATCCCGGCCGAGCCGGCACCCGTAGCATCGAAACGGCGCACCCGCCCGCGCACCGTGCCTCCCCGCACCGGATCTTCGCGTCCCACCCTCCCGAGGAGCGCCACCCTGAGCCATCCAAGGGACGCCGCCGTCCGGCTGCCACGTCCGCGGCCGGTCACCGTGCGGGTGCCGGCGAAGGTCAACTTGCACCTCGGTGTCGGGCCGCGCCGCTCCGATGGCTACCACGAGCTCGCCAACGTCTTCCAGGCCGTCTCCCTGTACGACGAGGTGACCGCGACCCTGGCCGACGAGCTCTCCGTCGAGGTGACCGGTGCGGACGGCGTACCGGTGGACGAGAGCAACCTCGCCGTGCAGGCCGCTCGGGCGCTGGCGAGCGCCGCCGGCGTCGAGCCGGGCGTACACCTGCGGCTCGCCAAGGGGATTCCGGTGGCCGGCGGGATGGCCGGCGGCAGCGCCGACGCGGCGGCCGCGCTGGTCGCCTGCGACGCGCTGTGGGGGACCGGCGTGGACCGCGCCACGCTGGCGGCGCTGGCCGCCGCGCTGGGCAGCGACGTCCCGTTCGCCCTGCACGGGGGCACCGCCCTCGGCACCGGCCGCGGCGAGCTGCTCAGCGCCGTCCTCGGGCGGGGGCAGTACCATTGGGTCTTCGCGCTGGCCGACGGGGGCCTGTCCACGGCGGCGGTCTACGCCGAGCTGGACCGGCAGCGGACGGAGGCGATGGCGGCCGCGCCCGCCGGCGCCCCCGACGGGGTGTTGGCGGCCCTGCGGGCCGGTGACCCGATCGCGCTCGGCCGCGTACTGGCCAATGACCTGGCGCCGGCCGCGGTCCGGCTCCGGCCGCAGCTGCGCCGGGTGATCGGTGCGGGCCAGGAGCTGGGCGCCCTGGGGACCGTCGTGTCGGGATCCGGGCCGACGGTGGCCTTCCTGGTGCGCTCGGCCGCCATGTCGATCAGCTTCGCCTCGGCCCTGGCCGGTCTGGACGTCTGCCGGTCGATCCGGCGGGCGCACGGACCGGTGGCCGGCGCGCGCATCCTGCCGCCTGACAGCCCCTGAGCCGGTGGCCAACCTCGTCAACCTCGAGGCGGTGACCAAGGCCTTCGGTACGACAACCCTGCTCGACTCGGTCTCGCTCGGGGTCGACGAGGGCGACCGCATCGGCGTCCTCGGCCGCAACGGCGGCGGCAAGACCACGCTCGTGTCGGTGCTGGCCGGACTCGATCCGCCGGACGGTGGCCGGGTGACCCACGGCAGCCGCCTGCGGGTGGGGCTGCTGCCGCAGGCGGACTCCCTCGACCCGGCGGCGACGGTGCGGTCGATCGTCGTGGGCGGACGGCCGGAGCACGACTGGGCCGGAGACCCCCGGGTGCGCGACGTCGTGGAAGGACTCTTCGGCGGCCTGGATCTGGCCGGCTTCCCGGCCGGGCTCGACTCGCCGGTGGGCCCGATGTCGGGCGGGGAGCGGCGGCGGGTCGCACTCGCCGCCGTACTGGTCGGGGACCAGGATCTCGTGGTTCTGGACGAGCCAACCAACCACCTCGACGTCGAGGGCGTCGACTGGCTGGCCCGGCACCTCGCCGTCCGGCGCTGCGCGGTCGTGGTCGTCACCCACGACCGCTGGTTCCTCGATGCGGTCTGCCTGACCACCTGGGAGGTGGCCGACGGGCAGGTGCACTCCTATGAGGGCGGCTACTCGGCGTACGTCCTCGCCAAGGCGGAGCGACACCGGCGGGCCGCCGGCACGGAGGCGCGCCGAGCGAACCTGCTGCGAAAGGAGCTGGCCTGGCTGCGCCGCGGCCCGCCGGCCCGCACCTCCAAGCCGCGGTTTCGTATCGACGCCGCCAACGCGTTGATCGCGGACGAGCCGCCGGCCCGGGACCGTACCGACCTGGTGCGCTTCGCCGCGGCACGGCTGGGCCGGACGGTGTACGACGTCGAGGACGTCACCCTGGAGCTCGGGGAGCGGCGGCTGCTTTCCCATGCCGACTGGCGGCTCGGTCCCGGCGACCGCGTCGGCGTTGTAGGTGTCAACGGCAGCGGCAAGACCTCCCTGCTCCGGTTGTTGCTCGGCGAGCTCGAGCCGGCCACCGGCCGGGTCGTCACCGGCCGGACCGTGCGGGCGGCGTACCTCTCTCAGGAGGTGACCGAGCTCGACCCGCCGCAACGCGTGCTGGCCGCGGTGGAGGAGGTCGCGCGGGTGGTCGACCTCGGCGTGGGTCGTGAGCTGACGGCCGGGCAGCTGCTCGAGCGCTTCGGGTTTGCCGGGGAGCGGCAGTGGACTGCGGTGGGCGAGCTCTCCGGTGGTGAGCGGCGCCGGCTGCAGCTGCTGCGGTTGCTGATGACGGGACCCAACGTGCTGCTGCTCGACGAGCCGACCAACGACCTCGATCTCGAGACCCTGACCGCGCTGGAGGACCTTCTCGACGGCTGGCCCGGCACGCTGGTCGTCGTGACCCACGACCGCTACTTCGTCGAGCGTGTCACGGACACCACCGTGGCGCTGCTCGGTGACGGGCGGCTGGCCGCGCTCCCGGGCGGTGTGGAGGACTACCTCACCCGCCGCCGTGAGCGCGCCTTGCCATCGGCAGCGCCCTCGCGCCGGCCGGCGGGGGACACCCGAGCCGCCAAGCGGCAGCTCGCCATGCTGGAGCGGGCGCTCGAACGGCTGTCCCGGCGGGAGGCTCGGCTGCACGAGGAGCTGGTGGCCCGGGCCAGCGACTTCGAGGCCGTGACGGTGCTCGGCACCGAGCTGCGGGCGCTGACCGCCGAGAAGGCCGACACCGAGGACGCCTGGCTCGAGCTGGCCGAGGGCAGCGAGTGAGCGTCCTGCTCGAGTGGGGACCGGTCGGAGCCGCCGTACTGGCCGAGAGCTGTGACGTGCTGGTCATCGTCGACGTGCTGTCCTTCACCACCTGCGTCTCGGTGGCCTGCGCCCGTGGAGCCACCGGCTGGCCGCACCGGTGGCTCGACTCCTCGGCGACCGAGCGCGCCGCCGCGCTGGCCGCTCTCGTCGCCAGTCCGCGAGCAGGTTCGGGGTTGTCGCTCTCACCGGTCAGCCTGCGGGACCTCCCGCACGGGAGTCGCCTCGTCCTTCCCTCACCGAACGGCTCGACCATCGCGGCGGCGGCGGCATCTGACCGCGCGGTGGTCGCCGCGGCGTTGCGCAACATCCCAGTCGCTGCCGCCTGGCTCCGCGGTTGCGGCGGTACGATCGGCCTGGTGCCGGAGGGCGAGAGGTGGCCGGACGGTTCCCTGCGGCCGGCGTACGAGCGCTGGTCGGTGAGCAGCGGCTGGGCGGGTTCCGCCGGGTGCTGGCCGGCTCGCCGGACGTCGCGTTGCGCAACCCGTCGTTCCGGGGGTACGCGGCCTGGATGCGCACGGCGGAGTTCGCCGCGGCGGTGGATGGGCTGCTGGCCGCGCCCGACGGCTTGCTCGGCTACGACGCCGTAGGACCGCCGTAGCGATCGATCGTTGTGACGTCCGCAGCACGAAATCGGCGAAACACTCAGGCGGAGCTCACAACGATCGGTCGGTTCCGGCCCCCGGAAGACTACGGCTCGTACACCGTGTCAGCCGGGAGGCTCTCATCCCATGACCAGCCGCCACGGCCGCCAGCAGAGGCTACCGGTGCTCTGGACCGCCAACCTGTGCAGCCCTGAGCAGCCGACGCCAGCGCTCTGCGGCCGTTACCGTCCTTCCATGCCTCGCTGGCTCGTCCTCGTGCTGCTGATCGCCGTTGCCGGCTGCACGAGCAACGGGAAGGGGAAGGCGACGGCGCCCGACCTGCCGGTACTGGTGCTGCAGCCCGCCGACGTGACCGGCGGCTTCGAGCGGTTCGACGAGGGGCGGCAGACGCTGGCCGACGCCGGCCCGGGTCGCGCCGACGGGCAGCGATTCGGCCGGCAGGGCGGGTGGAAGGCCCGCTACCGGCGGATGGCGGACCCCTCGACGACCGGACCGCTCGTCGTGGAGTCGCGGGCGGACGTGTTCGCCAAGGTCGACGGCGCCCGCAAGGACTTGGCGGCGTACCGCGGGGCACTGACGGGACGACCGGAGCCGGCGGAGATCGGCGACGAGGCGGTCACCGCGACCAGCCTGTCACCGGGTGAGCCCAGCGGGATCCGGTTCTTCACCGTGGTCTGGCGCGAGCACAACGTCACCGCGTCGGTCGTCGTGAGCGGTTACGAAGGCCGGCTCTCGCTCGGCACCGCCCTGGATCTCGCCCGCCGCCAGTCCAAGCGGATCGCGGCGGCCACCAAGTAGTCCGTTCGCCTGTGCGGCACCTCCCCTGCGCAGTAGGTTCCGCTGGAGTGCCGACCCCGGCACGCAGACCGAGGGGATCCGCATGCGAAAGCTTGTCCGAGCATCGATCGGCCTGATAGGTGTCACTGCACTCGTGCTGCCGGTCGGCGGCGCGGCGGCAAACCCGGCCACGTTCCAAGCCACCAGGGCGGGCAGCACGCTGGGCCCCTCGGGCGCGGTGGACTTCCGGGACGTCAACTTCGGCAACGGCGTCACCGAGTGCCCGCAGGCCGGCCGGATCGACCAGGAGCCGCGGCCGCTGGACCGGCGGAGCCCCGACGCGGTGGAGCGGCTCAGCAGCGGCGGGGACGACCGTCGCGCCAACCAGGACTTCGCCTGCTTCCCGCAGGACGAGATGAGCATCAGCACCAACCCCCGCAACCCGCAGAACCTCGTGGGCGGCGCCAACGACTACCGCCTTGGCTGGGGGACGTCCGGGTTCTACGCGAGCACCGACGGCGGCAAGAACTGGTACGACGGGATCATCCCGTTCCCGTCCCTGCCCACCGGGGACAACCTCGACGGCGGCGGTGACCCGGCGATCGTGCACGACCGCAACGGCGTCGTCTACTACGCCGACATCAACTTCAACCGCACCGACGACACCAACGGTGTCTTCGTGAGCCGCTCCACCAACGGCGGCTTCACCTGGAGCCGGCCGTGCGTGCCGATCGACACCTCGGGCAAGCCCAGGGACGACCAGGCCGTCTGCGGCGGCACCGGTGACCCGCGGCTTCCCGGTGACGGCGTGATCACCTTCCTGCAGGACAAGAACTCCGTGGTCGACGGCAGCAACGACTTCAACGACAAGGAGTACATCGCGGCCGGACCTCGTCCCGCGGGGGTCAAGCCGCAGTGCTTCGGCCCGGAGAGCAAGCGCGCGGTCCGCTGCAACCCGGCGACCGTCGGGGTGGACCGGATCTACGTCACCTTCACCATCTTCCAGGCGACCGGTTCGCCGATCTTCGTGAGCTACTCCGACGACCAGGCTCGTTCGTGGTCGCCGCCGCAGCGCATCAGCGGCCGGGCTCCGTTCTGCGTGGGGAGCCCGCGCAACGAGTGCGCGTTCAACCAGGGCTCGACCCCCACAGTGAACCGGGAGACCGGTTACCTGTACGTGTCGTGGCTCAACGGCAACACCCCGGATGAGGACCAGTACCTGCTCGCGCGGTCCAAGGACGGCGGCCGCACCTTCCAGGGTCCGTTCCGCGTGACCACGATCTTCGACCTCAACTACCCGCGGGCCGGCCTGACCCGCCCGGACTGCGCTCTGCGCGGCCAGTCGACCGGCCGCGCCGTACTCAGCAACAGCTGCTTCCGGGTGAACTCCTACGGTGCCGTCACCGTGGACCAGCGCGGCGGCCAGTACGCCGACGACCTCTATGTCGTCACCTCGGACAACCGCAACGGCACGATCCGGGACTCGAACGTCGACGTGTTCCTCTACAAGTCGACCGACGGCGGCTCGAGCTGGTTCGGCCCGACCCGGGTGAACGACGATGCGTCTCCGACGCCGCGCAACTTCGACCGGGACTGCGGACGTGACCCGAACAACATCACCGGTGACCCGTCGAAGTGCAAGGTGCGGCCGACCGGTAACGACCAGTGGTTCCCGTGGGTCGACATCAACCGGTCCGGCGATGTGAACGTCGTCTTCCAGGACCGGCGGACCGACCGCGACTCGATCAAGAGCGAGTGGCCGACGAGCCGGACCAGGCGGGGCAACTACCTCTCCATGTTCTGGGGCGGGGTCTGCCACGTCTCCTCAGCCGACTCACGCGAGTGCGTGGCGAAGGAAGCCACGCGGTACACCGGTTCCCCGTCCGGACCCGTCGACCCGGGTCGCGACCCGGTCCCCGGGCAGCACCAGACCACCTTCCCGTTCGACAACTTCTCGATCTCCGACAACCCCTACAACCTGGACTACTCGTTCCGGGCTGGAATCTTCATGGGTGACTACGAGAACGTGAGCGTGTTCGACGGTACGGCGACCGCGATGTGGACCGACTCTCGCAACGGCAGGTCCTCCAAGGACCAGATCGGGCGCAACCCGATCTGCGAGCAGTCCGACGCGTTCGTCGACAGCTACCCCGCCGCTCGGGGCACTGGTACCCGGGCGAGCGCGAGCGCGAGTGACAGCAAGTTCCTCGTCACCCCGTGCCCGGCAGACGCGACGGACCCGGGCAACCGCGGCCGACGCTAAGGCGCACCGGCTGGGGCGGACCGCAAGGGTCCGTTGACACCGCTGTGGCGCACCGCCGACTGGGGCTACCTGCGGATGCACGAGGGCGCGGCCCGCGTCTGGCCGTTCTACGGCCGGCGTTCCCTGGTTACCTGGGTGGA
>JBPCOX010000067.1:0-3465 GCA_050999825.1 Mycobacteriales bacterium | reverse complement strand
CGGTAGGTGCCCCAGACCTCTCGCAGCGCGTCACACACCTCGCCGACGGTGGCGCGTGCCCGCAGCGCGTCGGCCAGCGGATAGAGCACGTTGTCGGTGCCCTCGGCCGCCTTGCGCAGCGCGGTCAGAGTGCGGGCGACCTCGCCGCCGGACCGATCCCGCCGCAGCTTCGCCAGCCGCTCGGCCTGCTCCTTCTCGATCGCCGGGTCGACGGTGAGCGGCTCGTAGCGTTCGTCGTCCGGCCGGACGAACCGGTTGACCCCCACGACCACCCGCGAGCCGTCCTCGACCCCCTGCACGACCCGGTACGCCGACCGCTCGATCTCGTCCTTCTGCAAGCCGCGCTCGATCGCAGCCACCGCGCCGCCCACCTGCTCGATCCGGCCCATCAGCTCGACCGCCGCCCCCTCGAGCTCGTCGGTCATGGACTCCACTGCGTAGGACCCGGCGAACGGGTCGACGGTCGCCGTCACGTCGGTCTCGTGGGCAAGCACCTGCTGGGTCCGGACGGCGAGCCGCGCCGCCTTCTCGGTCGGCAGCGCAATCGCCTCGTCGTAGGAGTTCGTGTGCAGCGACTGGGTGCCGCCGAGCACCGCGGCCAGCGCCTGGACGGTGACCCGGATCAGGTTGACCTCTGGCTGCTGCGCCGTGAGCTGTACGCCGGCCGTCTGCGTGTGGAACCGCAGCATCGTCGACTTGGGGTTGCGGGCGCCGAAGTCCTCGCGCATGACCCGGGCCCAGATCCGCCGGGCGGCGCGGAACTTCGCGACCTCCTCGAGCAGCGTCGTCCGGGATACGAAGAAGAAGGCCAGCCGCGGCCCGAAGTCGTCGACGTCCTGGCCGGTCGCGATCGCGGCCCGGACGTACTCGATGCCGTTGGCCAGGGTGAAGGCCACCTCCTGCACCGGCGACGCCCCGGCTTCGGCCATGTGGTAGCCGGAGATCGAGATCGTGTTCCAGCGCGGGATCTCGGTCCGGCAGTAGCGGAAGAGGTCGGTGACCAGCCGCAGCGACTGCTGCGGCGGATAGATGTAGGTGCCGCGGGCGATGTACTCCTTGAGGATGTCGTTCTGCACCGTGCCGGTGAGCCGCCCCGGCTCGACCCCCTGCGCCTCCCCCACCAGCTGGTAGAGCAGCAGCAGGACGGCGGCCGGCGCGTTGATCGTCATGGAGGTGGAGACCTCGGCGAGCGGGATGCGGGCGAAGAGCCGGTGCATGTCCTCGACCGAGTCGATCGCGACGCCGACCTTGCCGACCTCGCCGCTGGCGATCAGGGCGTCGGAGTCGTAGCCCATCTGGGTCGGCAGGTCGAAGGCGACCGAGAGCCCGGTGGTGCCGGCCTCGATCAGCTGGTGGTAGCGCTCGTTGGACTCCGCGGCGGTGCCGAAGCCGGCGTACTGGCGCATCGTCCACGGCCGGCCGGCGTACATGCTGGCGTAGACGCCCCGGGTGTAGGGGTAGCTGCCCGGCTCACCCAGCGCCGCCGCGGGGTCGAAGCCATCGAGGTCCCCCGGGCGGTAGACGGGAGCGATCGGCAGCCCGGACTCCGACTCGCGCGTCACGTCCCGATGCTATCGGCGGCGCATGAACGTGCAGGACCCGCGCGCACCGGGTACGCCGTCCGGGTGAGCACGGAGGGTGTGGTAACCGATGGCCCGGTGCGGCTCGTCGCCGGCAGGTACCAGCTGCGTGAGCTGCTCGGCCGCGGTGGCATGGGCTGCGTCTGGCGCGCCGAGGACCAGCTGCTGCGCCGTGCCGTCGCGGTGAAGGAGATCGCGTTCCCGCCGTCTCTGAGCGAGGGCGATCTCGACATCCTGCGGGAACGGACGCTGCGCGAGGCGCGTGCCGCCGCCCGGATCGACTCCGCCGCCGCTGTCCGGGTGTACGACGTCGTCGAGGACGAGGGTCGGCCGTGCATCGTCATGGAGCTGGTCGAAGGGCGCACCCTGCGGGACGCGATCCGCCAGGATGGCCCGCTGACCGCGGCGCAGACCGCGCGCGTGGGGCTGGCTCTGACCGATGCGCTGGAGTCCGCGCACGCGGCCGGCATCGTCCACCGCGACGTCAAGCCGGGCAACGTCCTGCTCCGCACTGACGGCCGCGTGACCCTGACCGACTTCGGCATCGCCCGCACCGCCGGCGACCCGTCCATCACCTCCACTGGGCTGCTGCTCGGGTCGCCGTCCTACATCTCCCCGGAGCGGGCGAAGGGTGGGGCACCGCTGCCCGCCTCGGACATGTGGTCGCTGGGAGCCACCCTCTACACCGCCGTCGAGGGACGCCCGCCCTTTGACCGCGGCGAGCCGTTCTCGACCCTGGCCGCCGTCGTCGGGGAGCCGCCGGGGAGCTACTTCGCCGCCGGAGCCCTGGCCCCGGTGATCGACCGGCTGCTCGACAAGGACCCGGCCGGCCGGCCAACCCCTGCGCAGGCCCGCCGAATGCTGGCCGCGGTGGCGGCCGACCCGGCGAACGACCGCACCGCGGCCGCACCCACCGCGGCCGCCGCGCTGGCGCCCGCCGAGCACACCATCGTGCTGCCGGCCGCGCCCCGGCCCACCGCTCCGGTCGCCGCGGCTCCTGCAGCCGCACCGACCACGCCCGCTCCGCGTCTGACCCCCACGCCCGCGCCGGCCGCGCGCACCGGGCGGGGGTCGGAACGGCTGGCTGGTGGCATGGCCGTCCTGCTGCTGGTCCTCGGGCTGGGCACGGTGGCCGCGGTCCTGTTTCTGCGGGACACAAGTCCAGGTGATACTGCCAGCCAGCGCGGCACGACCTCCCCATCGCCGGGCGCCGGGCGCCCAACGCCATCGCAGTCGCCGTCAGCACCCCTCGTAGTCGCGCCTCCGGTGGTCGCCCCGACAAGTCCAGCCCCGGCCAAGACGCCGGGCAGCTCCTCGCCCCCCAGTAGCGCGGGAGCCGGACTACCAGCCGGCTGGGGCCGCTACACCGATCCGGTCGGCTACTCCTACGGACATCCCGCCGCCTGGACGCAACGATCCCGCAGCAAGGGCGTCGAGTTCGTCAACCCGAGCGGCGGCTACGTGCGCGTCGACTCCCAGCGCCCACCGAGCTCGTCGGCCCTGGCGGCGCTGCAGGCACAGGAGAAGACCTTCCGGGCCAAGTACCCCGGTTACCAGCGCCTGCAGCTCAAGACCATCTCCATCAAGGGGACCGACGACGCAGCCGTTTGGGAGTTCACGTTCCCCGTTTCCGGGACGACCCAGCACGGGCTCGACGTCAACCTGGCCACCGGTGGCCGCGGCTACGCGCTCTACTACCAGGGCCTGGATGCGACCTGGGCCACCTCCCAGGACCAGATCGACGCGTTCTTCGCCTCGTTCCGCCCGGCGCCCTGACCTCCTCGGCACCCGGGAACCGAGCCGTCGCGACTGCCGTGACGGGTTCCGGCTGCTGCAACTGCCGTTGTACTATGGCCAACTGCGCATCGAACCACCGAAGGGCGGG
>JBPCOX010000055.1:0-4077 GCA_050999825.1 Mycobacteriales bacterium | reverse complement strand
GCCGTGCAGTTGACGACGACCGGCGTTGACACGTGCCCCCGGTTCGTCGTCACGCCGGTGACCCGGTCGCCCTCGACGTCGATGCCGACGACCTCGGTGTTCTGGTGGATCTCCGCACCCAGGACGTCGGCCGCCCGCGCGTAGCCCCAGTTGACCGCGTCGTGGCGGATCGTGCCGCCCGGCGGGTGGTAGAGCGCCCCGAGGATCGGGTAGCGCGCCTCGGGCGAGACGTCCATGTAGGGCACCAGCCGGGCGATCTCCGCCGGCCCGATCACCTCGGAGTCGACGCCCTGCAGCTTGTTGACCTCGGCCCGCCAGCGCATGGTGCGCAGGGAGCTGTCGTTGTGCGCCAGGGTGAGATGGCCGCGCTGCTCGAACATCACGTTGAAGTTGAGCTCCGCGGCCAGCCCCTCGTAGAGCCGCACCGACCGGTCGTAGAACGCGACGCCTTCCGGCGTGAGGTAGTTGGAGCGGACGATCGCCGTGTTGCGGCCGGACCCCCCGCCACCGAGGTAGCCCTTGTCGAGCACCGCGACGTCGGTGATCCCGTGGTTGGCGGCGAGGTAGTAGGCGCAGGCAAGGCCATGGACGCCGGCGCCGACGATGACCACGTCGTAGCTGCTCTTCAGGTCGTGCTCGCGCCAGCTGCGGGGCCACCCGCTGCCGGTCAGGCCCCGGCGGGCGAGGTCGAAGGCCGAGTAGCGGGCCGGCCGGGAGCTCCGGCGTGGCGAGCGCATCCCCATCGATCGGCGCAGGCTCATGCCGCCGTCCTTCGCGAGATCTGGCTGGCGCGCTCCAGCAGCAGCGGGATCGCGGCCCGCATGGCCCGCCGGTCGAAGCGCCCGGCGGGGCCCTGGACCCCCAGGATCGCGGTCAGCTCCCGGCGGGGACCGAGAATCGGTACGGCGACGGCATTGAGATCGGCTTCCCGTTCCCCCAGCGCCTCCGCCCAGCCGTTCTTGGAGACGCGGGCGATCTCGGCCCCGAGCCGGTCGGGATCGGTGATCGTGCGGTGGGTGAACGCCGGCAGGGAGCCGGCGGGCAGCTCGCCACCGTGGGCCAGGAAGACCTTGCCCACCGCGGTGGCGTGGGCGACGCTCGGCCGGCCGACCCGGGCGACACTCTGCACGGAGGAGGCACCCTGCACGAAGTCCACCGTCATCGCCTCCCGCTCACCCGGCACCGACAGCGTTGCGGTCTCGCCGGTGGCCGCCGCCAGCTCGGTGAGGTGCGGGCGGGCCAGTCCCTGCAGGTCGAGGCGGCCCATCGCCGCAGTGCCGAGCTGGAACAGCCGCAGGCCGAGCCGGTAGCGGCCGGTTTCCGGCAGGTACTGCACGAGGTCGCCGGTCGCCAGGGTGGCGAGCAGGCGGGAGGCGCTGCTCGGGTTGGTGCCGGCACGGCGGGCAATCTCGTTCGTCCCCAGGTCCTCGGTCGAGTCGGCAAGCACCTCCAGCACCCGCATCGCCCGCGCGACGGCGGCGACGTGTCGGCTGGCTGGTTCGCCGGTGGTCGGCATGCTAGCCTCCTTTCGGCCGATATTGAAACACCATTGCCCTGTGGGCAACAGTGGGAGCCGCGCGATGGCACGAGACGCCCGGTACGTCGTGGTCGGTGCCGGCGTGCACGGCCTGTCGACCGCGTGGCACCTCGCCAAGGGGTTGCGCGCCACCGGGAAGGGTGACGGCCGCGACGTCGTCGTCCTGGACAAGACCGACGTGGCGGCGGGCGCGTCCGGCATCGCCTGCGGGGTCGTCCGCAACAACTACTTCCAGCCGGCCATGCGCGAGCTCATGGCCCACTCCGTCTCGGTGTGGGAGTCCGACCCCGCGGCCTTCGCCTACCACCCGGTCGGCTACCTGCAGATCTCACCGGAGGTCATGCACGAGGGCGTCGCGCAGATCCACGCGGAGCAGCGGGCCATCGGCTACCGCTCGACCTTCATCGAGGGCGAGCTCGACAGCCGCACCTACCTGCAGGGCCTCTTCGCCGACTGGCAGGCGCAGGGGATCACCAGCGTGCTGCACGAGAAGCGCGGCGGCTACGCGAACAACCGGGCGTCGATGCAGGGGCTCGCCGAGAAGGCCCGCGCCGAAGGCGTCCGGATCCTCCCGGGCACCCGGGTCACCGGTCTCGCGCTCGAGGGCGGCGCGGTTCGCGCCGTCGAGACCGACTCAGGACCGATCCACCTGGAGCAGCTGGTCGTCGCGGTCGGGCCATGGGTGCGCGACTTCTGGCGGATGCTGGAGCTGCCGGACCGGATCCCGGTTCGGGGGCCGGACGGGCGCCTGCACGCCGACCGGGACATGTGGACCTACTGGTCGCTGCAGGAGGGGACGCTGGGGGTCGACCCCAGGTTCCTCACCGACAGCTCCGGCGCGATGCCACCGGTCGTCCACGTCGACAGCGACGCCCCCCTGTACGACGACCGGGACGGATCGCTGGTCACCGACCGGCTGTGGGGCATCTACTTCAAGCCCGACTTCAACTTCGGCGGGGTGCAGGGCGGCGCCATGCCGTTCGTCGTCGACCGGCCGACCGACCAGGTGGCGGTCGATCCCTACGGTCCGGCGAGCCCTGACTTCGTCGTGGGCGAGGAGTTCGCCCGGATGTGGACCTCGGGCCTGGCCCACTGCCTCAAGCGGTTCGAGGGCAAGGCGCACCTGTTCTCCAAGGAGCCGTCGGGCGGCATCGGCTGCTTCACCCCGGACAGCTTCCCGGTGTTCGACGTCTTCCGGCAGAACGCGTACGTCGTCGCCGACTCCAACCACGGCTACAAGATGCTCGGCGTGGGCGCTCTGGTGGCCCGGGAGCTGCTCGGCGAGCCCCAGGGGCTGCTCGAGCCGTTCCGTTTCGCGAGGTACGAGCAGGGACGGCTGCACCCGACCAGCAGCTCGCCGTTCCCCTGGAGCTGATGCCGGGGACGGCCTCGCCGGCGGGGAGACCCGGCGTCCGGACGGCTATCGTCTCCAGATCGATCTGCGGACCTGAGGAGGTTGCACGGTGACGGAAACTCCGTCCGGACTGCTCGAGCGACTCGCCGAGGGTCCCGTGATCTGTGCCGAGGGGTACCTGTTCGAGCTCGAGCGCAGGGGTTACCTCCAGGCAGGGGCGTTCGTCCCCGAAGTGGTCCTCGACCACCCGGAGGAGGTGGCGGCACTGCACCGGGAGTTCGTCCACGCCGGCTCCGACGTGGTCGAGGCGTTCACCTACTACGGGCACCGGGAGAAGCTCCGTCTCATCGGCAAGGAGCACCTGCTCGAACAGCTGAACGGGACGGCGCTCGACCTCGCCAAGGAGGTCGCCAGGGAGACCGGTGCCCTCTTCGCCGGCAACATCTGCAACACCAACATCTACGAGCCGGGCAGTCCCGCAGTTGCCGACCAGGTCCGGGCCATGTTCTCCGAGCAGGTGGACTGGGCGGCGGCGGCCGGCGTCGACTTCGTCATCGGGGAGACCTTCAGCTACGCCGAGGAGGCGCTGCTCGCCCTGGACGTCGTGCAGCGTGCCGGGCTGAAGAGTGCGATCACGCTCGCCGTACACCAGGAGCCGCAGACCCGCGAGGGATGGGGCGTCGCCGAGGCGTGCCGGCGGCTGGCCGACGCCGGCGCGGACGTCGTGGGACTCAACTGCATCCGGGGTCCGCAAACGATGCTGCCGCTGTTGGCGGAGGTCGTCGCGGCCGTGAACGTTCCGGTCGCCGCACTACCCGTCCCCTACCGCACGTCTGCGGCCCAGCCCACCTTCCAGTCGCTGCGGGACCCGGCGTACGACCGGCTCCCCACCGGCCGGCCCTTCCCTGAGGCCCTTGACCCGTTCACCTGCAACCGGTACGAGATCGCCGACTTCACGCGGGCGGCGCAACAGCTCGGCGTTCGCTACTTCGGTGTCTGCTGCGGCGCGGCGCCGCACCACATCCGCAGCATGGCGGAGGCGCTCGGCCGCACCCCACCCGCCAGCCGCTACACCGCGGACATGTCCAAGCACGCCTTCCTCGGCTCGGACACCAGCCTCCGGGAGCACAACCTGGCCTACAGCACCAAGCTGTAGGTCAGAACACGCCGCTGTTGGCCACGCCGA
>JBPCOX010000134.1:0-9121 GCA_050999825.1 Mycobacteriales bacterium | reverse complement strand
ACGGCGAGAGCCACAACCGGTCCTGGAACTGCGGCGTGGAGGGGCCGACCGACGACATCGAGGTGCTGGCGCTGCGCGAGCAGCAGAAGCGCAACTTCCTGGCGACGATGTTCCTGTCCCAGGGGGTCCCGATGCTGCTGCACGGCGACGAGTTCGGCCGCACCCAGGGCGGCAACAACAACGCCTACTGCCAGGACAACCTGGTGTCCTGGGTCGACTGGACGGCGGCGAAGGAGCACTGGTCGCTGGAGTCGTTCACCGCGGCGGTGTCCCGGTTGCGGCGGGAACACCCGGTCTTCCGCCGCCGCCGGTTCTTCCAGGGCGCCCCGGTCCGGCGTACCGACGACCTCTGCGACATCGCCTGGTTCACCCCCGGGGGCGAGGAGATGTCCGGCCAGGACTGGAACGTGGCCCGCACCAGCTCGCTCGGGGTCTTCCTCAACGGCCAGGGGATCCCCGACCACGACGCCCGGGGCGAGCCGGTTGTCGACGACTCGTTCCTGCTGCTGTTCAACGCCCATGCCGACGGCGTCTCGTTCACGCTGCCGAGTCCGGAGTACGCCGACGGCTGGGAGGTGGTGCTGGACACCGCCGCACCGATGGTCGCGCGCGAGGAGGTCACCAAGGCGGGGGCGACCCTCGAGGTCGAGTCGCGGTCGCTGCTGGTCCTGCGCCGCGCGTACTGACCACTCGTGCTGCCTAGCCCGCCTCGAGCGCCCGGGTCAGCGCCGCCACGTCGAGATCGGGCTGCGGATAGCGGGGGTCCAGCTCCGCCAGGGTCTCGACCAGGAGGGCACCGACCGCCCAGTTGCGGTACCACTTGCGGTCCGCCGGCACGAGGAACCACGGAGCGCCCGCGGTGTTGCACCGCTCGAGCACGATCTCGTACGCCGACTGGTACTCCGACCACAGCCGGCGCTCGCTCACGTCGGCGGCGTTGAACTTCCAGTGCTTGCTGGGATCGGCCAGCCGGGCCAGCAGCCGCTCCCGCTGCTCCTCGGGCGAGAGATGGAGAAAGACCTTGACCAGCGTCACGCCCTCGGACACGAGCTCCTGCTCGAAGTCGTTGATCTCGCCGTACCGCTTCTCGATCTCCGGCTTCCCGGCCAGCTCATGCACCCGGGCGACCAGCACGTCCTCGTAGTGGGAGCGGTTGAAGATGCCCAGCATGCCGGGCGAGGGAAGGTGCCGGCGGATGCGCCACAGGAAGTGGTGGCGGCGCTCGGTGGGGGTCGGCTTCTTGAACGCCGTGATGGAGCAGCCGAGGGGGTTCACCGCGCCGAGGACGTGCGAGATGGTCCCGTCCTTGCCACTGGTGTCCATGCCTTGCAGGACCACCAGCAGTCGGCGGGGGCTCGGCTCCCCCTCCGCGACGTGGCCTCCGGCGTACAGCCGCTCCTGCAGCTCGGCCAGCCGCGGGCCCGCCTCGACCAGCGCCTTGCTGGTGCGCTTGCGTCGGCCGGGTGCCCCGGGCGTCGCCCGGGCGTCGTAGTCGGTCAGGGTGACAGGCCCGCTGGGCACCTTCAGGAGGTCGCGGACGCTGGACTGGCTGGGTGTCATGGGGGCTCCTCGAGTCGAGGCCGGGCTACCCAGGCCGGCCGTCGCCGCACCGCCGGTTGGCAGATCGCGGCCAAGGGCAGGCCGGGTCCTATGCGCGTCGTGGTGACCGGTGCCTCGGGCAACGTCGGCATTCCGTTGCTCCGCCGGCTGTGCGCCGACCCGGCGGTGGACGCCGTGGTCGGCATCGCCAGGCGGCCACCGGCCGGGGGCGCCGGTCCGGCCGGCACCGACGCGGTCGAGTGGGTGGCCTGTGAGCTGGGCGCCGCTGCCGCCACTGAGCTGCTGCGGCCCGCTTTCGCCGGCGCCGACGTCGTCGTCCACCTCGCCTGGCTGTTGCAGCCGAGCCACCGGCCCCGGGTGATGTACGCCACCAACGTCGACGGCACCCGGCAGGTGATCGACGCGGTGGTCGCGGCCGGCGTACCGACCCTGGTGCACGCCTCTTCGGTCGGTGCCTACTCCCCCGGGCCCAAGGACCGCTACGTCGACGAGTCCTGGCCCACGGAGGGGGTGCCCACCTCGATCTACTCCCAGCACAAGGTCGCGGCGGAACGGATGCTCGACCGGCTCGAGCAGGACCGGCCGGGCCTGCGGGTGGTCCGGATGCGCAAGGCACTGATCTTCTCCCGCGAGGCCGGCAGCGCGCTGGCCCGCTACTTCCTGGGTCGCTTCGTGCCCGCCACGCTAGTGCGGCCCCGGCTGCTGCCGGTGGTACCGAACCTCGACCGGCTCCGGCTCCAGGGCGTGCACAGCGACGACGTCGCCGCCGGCTACGCCCTCGCGATCGCCTCCGACCTCCGCGGCCCGGTCAACCTCGCGGCCGAACCGGTCCTGGACCCGGCTTCGCTCGGCCGGTTGCTGGGGGCCCGCCCGGTGCCGCTGCCGGCGGGGCTGCTGCGCTCCCTCGTCCACGCGAGCTGGCGACTGCATCTGCAGCCGACCGACGCCGGGTGGTTCGACCTCGCGCTCGGCGTACCGCTGCTCGACACGACGCGCGCGCGCACCGAGCTGGGCTGGACGCCGGCCCACGATGCCGGCTCGGCGCTGCTGGAGGCGCTGGCCGGGATCGCGGCCGGTGCGGGGCTGCCGACAGCCGCGCTGCGGCCGCGTTCGTCCCCGGTACGCCGGCGCGCCGAGCGGGTCCGCGGCGCCTGACCGGCGCAACATTCCACCCGTTCGGCTCGGAAGAACGGCTACACCAACGCCGGGAGTAGCCGATGTTTGGAGCAACTCTGCTCGAGAGGCGTTCCGTTGCACCGTCGATCGCTGGTCGCCGTCGTTGCGGCCGGTCTGCTGACCCCCCTGTCCGGCGCGGCGACAGCTTCGACGCCGACCGAAGGCCGGGCGGCCCTCGATGCGGTGGTGAGCGTCTGCGACCGGCCACTGCCCGGAGAGGCCGGCTGCCTCGCCAGCCGGCGCACCGGCGTACGGCCGCTGGGGACCGCCGGCACCCCGTCCGGCTACGGCCCGAAGGACCTGCAGGGCGCCTACAAGCTGCCCTCGGCCACCCGCGGCACCGGCCAGACGATCGCGATCGTCGACGCCTACGACCACCCCAGGGCCGAGCAGGACCTCGCGGTCTACCGGTCGAAGTTCGGCCTCAAGCCCTGTACGACGGCCAACAGCTGCTTCCGCAAGGTCAACCAGAACGGCACCGCCGGCAGCTACCCGCCCGGTGACACCGGGTGGGCGCAGGAGATCTCCCTCGACCTGGACATGGCCTCGGCGATCTGCCCGAACTGCAAGCTGCTGCTGGTCGAGGCCAGGACGGCATCGCTGCGCGACCTCGGTGCATCGGTCAACACCGCTGTCCGGCTCGGAGCCCAGGTCGTCAGCAACAGCTACGGCTCCGCCGGGGACCTCGCCGATGCCAGCTACGGCTCGTACTACAACCACCCGGGCCGGGTGATCACCGCGGCGTCGGGCGACTACGGCTTCGGGCTGAGCTACCCGGCATCGAGCAGATACGTCACGGCGGTCGGCGGCACCACCCTCACCCGTGCCGGCAACGCGCGCGGTTGGGCGGAGTCGGTCTGGACCGGCGCGGGGAGCGGCTGCTCCACCGAGAACGCCAAGCCGGCCTGGCAGCACGACACCGGCTGCGCCAAGCGCACGGTCGCCGATGTCAGCGCGGTCGCCGACCCGGCCACCGGGGTGGCGGTCTACCACAGCTACGGCGCCAACGGCTGGCTGGTCTTCGGCGGGACGTCGGTGGCAGCACCGATCATCGCTGGCGTCTACGCGCTGGCCGGCAACGCCGGCGCGGTGACCTACGGGTCCTACCCGTACCGCCACCGCCAGGGGCTCTTCGACGTCGCCAGCGGCAAGAACGGCTCGTGCGGCGGCTACCTGTGCACCGGCCGGGTCGGCTACGACGGCCCGAGCGGGCTCGGAACGCCGAACGGCATCAGCGCCTTCTAGTCGACCGCCGGTGCGGCGTCGGCCGGACCGCGACCGACCGTGACCGCCCACCAGATCAGCGGCACCTGCAGGGGCAGTCGGGCGAGAACCAGGGCGGTGTACGCCGCCGAGTGCCCACCGCGGTCGAGGGCCATCTCGACGTTGGCAGGGAACACCACGACGAACAGCGCCGCGGTCACCCATCCCGCGGCCCGCCGGGTTCTCGGCACGACCAACGCGGCGGCCAGGCCGAGCTCGACCAGGCCGCTGAGGTGGACCAGCGTCCGCGGCGCCGGCAGCTGGCGCGGCACGATGGCGGCGTAGGAGCTCGTCGCCGCGAAGTGCGAGACGCCGGAGACCGTCAGCAGGGCGGCGAGCAGGTACGGCGACGCTCGCCGCAAGCCGCGCTTCACCGGGCGGCCAGGAAACGAGCGACGGCCGCTTCGTAGGCAGTCGGGTCGAC
The DNA here is from genome assembly GCA_050999825.1 of Mycobacteriales bacterium. GTDB lineage: Bacteria > Actinomycetota > Actinomycetes > JALYNC01 > JALYNC01 > JBPCOB01. The sequence continues at coordinate 4,698 of JBPCOX010000134.1, read as the reverse complement.
GTTCCACCCCTCGGTGTGGTCGGCCCGCGGCACCTCGACGAAGGTGACCACCGACGGCCGGGCCCGCGCGAGCGCCCGCGCCGGCCCGACCGGAACGGTGCCGTCCGCGCCGCCGTGGAAGAGCAGGGTCGGCACCGCGATGCGGTCGGGGTGGCGAACCAGGTCGAAGTCGTCGAAGTCGATGCCGATCCGCCGGGTCACCACCTGCTCGGCCACCGTGGTCAAGATGGCGGGCAAGCCCCTGTTCGCCGCCTGCAGCTCCAAGGTGGCCCGCCAGTCCAGCACCGGCGCGTCCAGGACCAGCCGCGCCACCCGGTCGGCGTACGCCGAGCGGTGCAGAAAGGCACCGACGATCGCGCCGCCCATCGACCACCCGTAGAGCACGACGCTGCTCGCGCCGTGGTCGAGCGCGAAGCGGATGCCGGCCTCGACATCGCGCCACTCGGTGTCGCCCAGGTGGTAGAGCCCGTCGGGGCTGCGCGGTGCTCCGACGTCGTTGCGGTAGCTCAGGTCGAGGACCGGGAGCCCGAGCCGGTGCAGGGTCGGCAGGATCCGTAGCCCCTCTTCCCGGGTGCCGCCGCGGCCGTGCACCATGACGACCCAGGTCGGGCCGGCCGCGGGGACGTACCAGGCGGGCATCGGGCCCAGTGGGTCCGGCACCTCGACCGCCGAGTAGGCGAGCCCGCGGGCGGCGCGCGGGTCGCCGTCCCAGACCGCGACGACCAGCCGAGCCGGGGCGCCAGGCGGCGGCGACGCTCCGACCGAGCTCCGGGTGACCGTCGCGCGATCCCGCCGTACGACCTCGCCCATGACGGCCGAACCCCCGCGCCAGGCCAGCCCGAAGATCCCCGGTCGGGCGGTGGCAGGGGTGTCGGGCAGGGTGACGCTGCCACCGCCGACGGCGACGACTTTCAGGTCGTACGGGTCGGGGGCGTGCGAGACGTCCAGCAGCTGACCGGAGTAGTACCAGCCGACTCCGCCGACGGCCGCGCCGGCGAGTACGACCAGCGCCAGCAGCAGCACGAGCCAGAACCGCGGCCGGCGCCACCGGCGGCTGGGCACCGGCACGGACGCGGGCATGGCAGCATCCTGCCGTGCAGCTGCCCGTGATGCCGCCGGTGAAGCCGATGCTCGCCAAGGCCGTCGCCGAGATTCCGCGCCCGGAGACGGTGGCGGGCGGGCTGTGCTACGAGCCCAAGTGGGATGGCTTCCGCTGCATCGTCTTCCGCGACGGCGACGAGGTGGAGCTGGGCAGCCGCAACGAGCGGCCGCTCACCCGCTACTTTCCGGACATCGTCGAGGCCGCCCGTGCCCAGCTGCCACGGCGCTGCGTCGTCGACGGGGAGATCGTGATCGCCACCCCCTCGGGCCTGGACTTCGAGGCGCTGCTGCAGCGCATCCACCCGGCCTCCTCGAGGGTCGACAAGCTCGCCGCGGAGACGCCCGCCTCCTTCATCGCCTTCGACCTGCTGGCCCTTTCGGAGGAGTCACTGGTCGACCGCGACTTCGCGCAACGGCGTACGGCGCTCGAGTCGGCACTCGCCGCCGCCGGCGCGCCGGTGCACCTGACGCCGCTCACCGACGACTACGCCGTCGCGCGGGAGTGGTTCTCGACGTTCGAGGGCGCCGGCCTGGACGGCCTGGTCGCGAAGCCGGCGAGACTGCCCTACACCCAGGACGCCAGGGTGATGCTCAAGATCAAGCACGCCCGTACGGCGGACTGCGTGGTGGCCGGCTTCCGCTGGCACAAGAGCGGCCCGGTGGTCGGGTCGTTGCTGCTCGGGCTCTACGACGATGCCGGCGCGCTGCACCACGTCGGCGTCGCGGCGTCGTTCTCGATGGTGCGGCGGCGCGAGCTGCTCGACGAGGTGGCGGCGTACCGGCTCGAGGACCTCAGCGGACATCCCTGGGCCGGCGGCGACCCGACCCGCATTCCCGGCGGCGAACCCAGCCGCTGGAACGCCAAGAAGGACATGTCCTGGCAGCCACTACGGCCAGAGCTGGTCGTCGAGGTGGCGTACGACCACATGGAGGGGCCGCGGTTCCGGCACACCGCGCAGTTCCGGCGTTGGCGCACCGACCGGGACCCGCACACCTGCACCTACGCGCAGCTGGAGCGGCCAGTCGCCTACGACCTGTCCTCGCTGCTGAGCTGAGGATCGCTGGCGGCGGTCGGCGCCAGGTCCCGACTGGCCCGTTCGTAAGCCTCCTCGCGCGCCGCCTCCACCCGCGCATGCGTCGTACGCCGGCTCCGGCGCCGCAGCGCGCGCGACAGCAGAGCCAGCCCAACCACCAGCACGACCAGCCCGAACACGAGCCGGAACGGGAAGACCACCACCGTCGCGGCCGCCACCAACCGGTGGCCACGTCCGTCGTCGCTGACGACCCGCAGGTGGCAGACGCACGCCAGCGGCGGGCTCCAGTCGGTGCTCACCACCCGGGTCGAGTTCCGCAGCACGGTGAAGTCCGGGAAGGGGACCCGGGTGCCGCCGGTATCCGCCACCAGGCGGCCCGGCGAGATGTAGTCCCGGTGGACGTTGCCGCGGTTGTGCACCGGCAGCGTCAGCCGGACCGGCCCACCGTCGGCCAGCCGCGGCGCCCCAAGCCGCCCCAGCGCCGAGGACCGCTCCACCGGGCCGGGTACGCCGATGAGCACCTCGGTGGCCACCCCGCGGTTGATCGCGAGGTTGGCCGCGCTCGTCCCCGCAGGCACGAGGAAGATGACGCCCACGTGGTGGTCACCGGGCTCAGGGTGCGCCGGCACGGCGAAGTGCAGCTGGACCGGCTGTCGCCGACCTGGGGGGAGCGCGAAGGCTGCCGGCGTGGCGGTGACCCAGGAGGCGGCCGAGTACGGGGCGCGATCAGTGAAGGAGACCGCACCGTCCGGCGCCTGCCGGAACGCAAGATCGGTGACCGTGACGCGCAGCGGCTCGGTCCCGGTGTTGGAGACGACAACGGTGCGGACGACGGCTGGTGCGTTGGCCGGCACGACCATGCGCGCCGGGCTCGCCGTCAGCGAGAACGGGGAAGGCGGTGCCGTCGAGGTCGCAGCACCGGAGGGCACAGCCAGGCCGCACACCGCCACGCCCGTCAGGGCGGCTACCCGGCGGGCGTAGCGGGTGCAACACCTGGCCGAGCGGCTACTGCGCCGCCGCAACGTAGTTGAGCGTGACCCGGTAGGTGTCCGAGTTCACGAACGGGATCGCCAGCTGGAAGTCGTTCGCGATTGGGTCGCTCGTGCTGAGCGACCTCAGGGCCTGGCTGTGCACGGTCACCGGTGTCGTGGCACTGAGCGAGGTGTAGCCGCCGGCCGAGCCGGTCTCCTTGACCTTGAGGTTCGCGATGGGGATGGAGTCGGTGTTGCCGGCGGTGACCGGCGCCATCGTGGTGGCGGCGGCCTGCACGCTGACGGTGTAGCCGGTCAAGTTGTTCGTCGTGACGGTCATGGCGACCGCGCTGGGAGCGGTCACGGTCGTGCTCGGGTCGCCGGCCATGGTGAAGCTCGGCGTCAGCCCGGACAGGGTGATCGTCGAGTTGACAGAGGCGTTGGCGATGGTGCTGCCGGTGCTCGCGGCTAGGGCGGGAGCGGCGACGGAGCCGACGAGGGCAAGGCCGGTGCCAACCGCCGCGAGGCCGCCCGCGAGCTGCAGGCGGCGGAGCGGGGTCTTGGACATCGGGCGGGCTCCTTTGCGCGTTCGGGAAGGACCCTTTGGTCTTCGGGCCTGGAGGCGACGCGCTTGAGCCGCCTTTCGGGGGACTTCGTCTGTTTCGTCCGACCGGTCAGGGTCGAGGGCGGTCGCGGTCCCGGCTGGGCTGCACCCGTTTGGGCTCGCCCTCCATCTTCGGAAACTGCGGCGGGTACGGCGCGTCGCCCAGCCCCCGGTCACGTTCGTCCCGGTCCGCCATCGCCACCAACGGCTCCAGCGAGTAGGCGGTGTCGTCGATGCCGGCATGCAGGTCGCCGAGGTCGGCGTACCGGGCCGGCATGGTTGCGATGGTCAGGTCCTCGGACTCGACGTCGGGCAGCTCCTCCCATCGCAGCGGCGCGGAGACCGGCGCCCACGGCTTCGCCCGCACGCTGTACGCCGAGGCGATCGTCCGGTCCCGCGCGTTCTGGTTGTAGTCCAGGAAGACCTTCTCGCCGCGCTCCTCCTTCCACCAGGCCGTCGTCACCTGCGCCGGCATCCGCCGCTCGATCTCGCGGGCCAGGGCGAGAGCGGCCCGGCGCACCTCCCGGAAGGTCCAGCGTGGCTCGATCCGGACGTAGATGTGGATGCCGCGGTTGCCCGATGTCTTGGGCCAGCCGACGTAGCCGAGCTCGTCGAGCAGCCGGTGCACCTCGGCCGCCACCGGCTTGGCCTGGGCCAGCGCCGTGCCGGGCTGCGGGTCCAGGTCGATCCGCAGCTCGTCGGGGTGCTCGGTGTCGGCGCGACGGGAGGGCCACGGGTGGAAGTCCAGCGTGCCGAGGTTGGCCGCCCAGGCGACGTGCGCGACGTCGACGGGACACAGCTCGTAGGCGTGCCGGCCGGAGGGGAAGTTCACCCGGGCGGTCTGGATCCACTCCGGCCGGTGTTCCGGCACCCGCTTCTGGTAGATCGCCTCGTCCTCGGCGCCGCCCGGATGACGCTTGAGCGTGGTGGGACGTTCATACAGCCCGCGGACCACGCCGTCCGCCACCGAGAGGTAGTAGTTGACCAG
>JBPCOX010000097.1:0-17531 GCA_050999825.1 Mycobacteriales bacterium | reverse complement strand
CGGCACTACGACAACGTGAGCGTCGAGCTGGCACCGGAGCCCGGTGAGGTGACCACGCTGCCGGCCCGCACCCACGCCGTCGTACTGGTCTCCAAGATCCACAAGCCGACCCTGCGCGCCCTGGCCTACGCCCGGGCCACCCGCCCATCCACCCTGGTAGCGCTCTCGGTCAACGTCGACGACGCGGAGTCCGGCGCGCTGCAGGAGGAGTGGGAGGCCCGGCAGATCCCGGTGCCGCTGGTGCTGCTGGACTCGCCGTACCGCGAGATCACCGACCCGGTGCTCGACTATGTCGGCAGCATCCGGCTGGAGAGCCCGCGGGACGTCGTGATCGTTTACGTGCCCCAGTACGTCGTGGGGCACTGGTGGGAGAAGACGCTGCACAACCAGAGCGCGTTCTTCCTGCGCAACGCGCTGTTCAACACACCCGGGGTGATGGTCACGAGCGTTCCCTACCGGCTGCGGTCGGCTCGCGATGCCGGCGACGGACGCGCGTCCGGCGGCGCCGAGGTCCGGCGATTCATCCGCGGCCCCCAGCCCGCGCTGCCGGAGCCGCCGGGGCGAGAGACGCCCGGTGCGGCCAGCGCCCCGGTCCGCTGAGCGCAGCCTCGCCGGTCGGCGCGGTTCTCGAGCTCGAGATCGGTGCGGTAGCCGCCGGCGGCTCGTGCGTGGGCCGGGCGGACGACGGCCGCGTCGTCTTCGTACGCCATACGCTGCCCGGTGAGCGGGTGCGGGCGGTGGTGACCGAAGGGACGGCACAGCGCCGCTACCTGCGCGCCGACGCTGTCTCGATCCTGCGGTCCTCGCCGGACCGCGTCCACCCGCCCTGCCCGTACGCCGGTCCCGGCAGGTGCGGGGGATGCGACTGGCAGCACGCCAGCCGGTCGGCCCAGCGGACGCTCAAGGCCGCGGTGGTCAGCGAGGCGCTGCGCAGGTTGGCCGGGCTCGAGCACCCGGTCGAAGTGGAGGAGCTGCCCGGCGCCGCTGACGGCCTCGGCTGGCGGACCCGGGTCTCCTTCACGGTGGGCCCCGACGGGGAGGTCGGGCTGCGCAAGCACCGCTCGCACGAGGTGCAGCCGGTCGACGCCTGCCGAATCGCGCACGAGTCGGTGGAGTCGGTCGGCGTCGAACGACGGCGCTGGCCGGGGGTGACGGCCGGGGAGGTCATCGCGGCGGCCGCCACCGGCGACCGCGCCGTCGTGGTGACACCGGCCGACCCGGCGGCCGAGCTGGCGGTGCCGCCGCTGGACGCGCCGGCCGCGCTGCTCCGCGGCGACGGGCGGGGTGGCGCGACCCCTGTGCGTGGACGGGCCGCCGTCCGCGAGACCGCTGCCGGCCGTCGCTGGCGGGTGAGCGGCAGTGGCTTCTGGCAGGTGCATCCGGCCGCCGCCGACACGTTGGTCGCTGCGGTGCTGGCAGCGCTCGCGCCGCGGCCCGGGGAGACCGCGCTCGACCTGTACGCCGGCGTGGGGCTCTTCGCCGGTGCCTTGGCGCCGGCGCTGGCGCCGGGCGGTGGCGTGGTGGCGGTGGAGGCGGATCCCGGGGCCGCCGCCGACGCGGCGTACAACCTGCGCGACCTGCCCTCGGCCGAGGTGGCGACCGGTACGGTCCGGGCCGTGCTGCGCCGCCGTCGCGGCCGCACCGTGGACCTGGTGGTTCTCGACCCGCCCAGGGCCGGCGCCGGGCCGGGGCTGTGCCGGTCGCTGGCGGGCTTGCGACCGCGGGCGGTGGCCTACGTCGCCTGCGATCCCGCCTCGCTCGCTCGGGACGTCGCCGCCTTCGCCACGGTCGGCTACCGGCTGGCCGGGCTGCGCGCCTTCGACCTGTTCCCCATGACGGCGCACGTGGAGTGCGTCGCGCTGCTGACGCCGGTCGGAGCCCAGCCGTGACGACCGGAGGGGTGGCACCGGCGGGATGGCCGGCGCAGGTGCGGCCGCCCGGGGCTCCGGACTGGGAGCGCACCGCCATCGGCTGGCTGTTCGACCTGTGTCCGCCGGACTACCGGGCGTACGACGTGCTGCGCCGGCATCCCGTGGTGCTGGCCCGGTTCGCCGCGATGCAGGTGAGCGCCGGCGTCGAGGCGGCCCGCTCGGGGCTGGCCACCGCGCGGGCCGAGCTGCGCGACGTCGTACCGGCGGAGGCGGTGGAGGCCGCGGTGGCGGCGTACGAGCGGGAGGGTGCCCGACTCGTCGCCGTCGGGCGGGCGGTGACGCTGGTGGACGCGGCGCTGCGGGGCCGACGCTTTCCGGCCCGGCTCTGAGAGAACCAACGGACCTTCAGCGGTGTCGGCGTCCCGCTCGGTTTCCATGAGCTACCGGGCGGCCGGCAAGCGTTGGCGCGGCAGAGGTCGCCCGCCGCGGAAGTCTCCCCGCCGGCGCCTAGACTGGAAGTACTGCCACGCCCGAAGGAGACCACCGGTGACCCTGCTCGAGTCGATCGCGGGTCCGGCCGACCTGAAGCGGCTCGATGCGGCCGACCTGCCCCGGCTGGCCACCGAGATCCGCGACTTCCTGGTCACCGCCGTCTCCCGCACCGGCGGTCACCTCGGCCCCAACCTCGGCGTCGTCGAGCTCACGATCGCGCTGCACCGCGTCTTCGACTCCCCGCACGACCGGATCCTCTGGGACACCGGCCACCAGGCCTACGTGCACAAGCTGCTCACCGGCCGGCAGGCCGGCTTCGAGACCCTGCGGCAGTCGGGCGGCCTGTCGGGCTACCCCAACGCGACCGAGTCACCGCACGATGTGATCGAGAACTCACACGCCTCGACCGCGCTGTCCTACGCCGACGGCCTGGCCAAGGCCTACGCCCTGCGTGGGGAGAGCCGGGCCGTGGTCGCCGTCGTGGGTGACGGTGCGCTGACCGGCGGCATGTGCTGGGAGGCGCTGAACAACATCGCCGGCGCCAGGAACCGACCGGTGATCATCGTGGTCAACGACAACGGCCGGTCCTACGCGCCGACGGTCGGCGGGCTGGCCGACCACCTGGCCTCGCTGCGGCTGGCTCCGGTCTACGAGCAGGTGCTCGATGTCGTCCGCACCGTGCTGGGGCGTACGCCGCTCGTGGGCGCGCCGCTGTTCGAGGCACTGCACGGCATCAAGCGCGGCCTCAAGGACGTCATGCAGCCGCAGGTGCTCTTCGAGGACCTCGGCCTCAAGTACGTCGGCCCGGTCGACGGTCACGACGAGGCCGCGGTGGAGTCGGCGCTGCGTCGGGCCCGCGACTTCGGTGGTCCGGTGATCGTGCACTGCGTCACCCGCAAGGGCTTCGGCTATGCCCCCGCGGCGACCGACGACGCGGACTGCCTCCATGCCGTCGGTGTGATCGACCCGCTGTCCGGGCGGCTCCTCTCCCCGTCGGAGCGCAGCTGGACCGCGGTCTTCGGCGAGGAGATGCTGGCGATCGGGGCCGACCGGCCGGACGTCGTCGCGATCACCGCGGCGATGCTGGCGCCGGTCGGTCTGCACACCTTCGCGGCGGCCTACCCCGACCGCGTGTACGACGTCGGCATCGCCGAGCAGCACGCGGTGGCCTCCGCCGCCGGGCTGGCCCTCGGCGGCCTGCACCCGGTGGTCGCGGTATATGCGACGTTCCTCAACCGGGCCTTCGACCAGGTGCTGATGGACGTCGCCCTGCACCGGTTGCCGGTGACCTTCGTGCTCGACCGGGCCGGCGTGACGGGTGAGGACGGGCCGAGCCACAACGGCATGTGGGACCTGTCCCTCCTGTCCGTCGTACCCGGGCTTGCCGTCGCCGCGCCGCGGGACGGCGCCACGCTGCGGGAGGAGCTGCGCGAAGCGCTGGCCGTCGACGGCCCCACCGCGCTGCGCTTCCCGAAGAGCCCCATCGGGCCGGACATTCCGGCGGTCCGCCGGGTGGGCGGCATCGACGTCCTGCGCGAGGGGGCACCGGACGAGAGCGACAACGACGTCCTCGTGGTGGCGGTCGGCGCATTTGCCCGGCTGGGGCTCGATGTGGCCGACCGGGTGGCCCGGCAGGGCATCGGCGTCACCGTGGTCGACCCGCGCTGGGTGCTGCCGGTCGACGCCGGCCTGGTCGAGCTGGCCGATCGGCACTCGCTGGTGGTCACCGTCGAGGACAGCGGCCGGACCGGCGGGGTGGGGACCGCCATCGCCCAGGCGCTGCGCGATGTCGGTTCCGCGACGTTCGTGCGCGACTTCGGCATTCCACGACGGTTCCTGGACCAGGGCAAGCGCGGCGAGGTGCTGGCCGAGATCGGGCTGACCGCACAGGAGCTGGCCCGTTCGGTGGTGGAGACCGTCGCCCGGCGCGAGCCGGTGCTGGAGCACGATCGGTCCACCCAGCCGGCCGACTGAGGGCCTGGCTGCGTTCCTCCTGGCTTCCAGACCCCCCGTAATCACTCCCAGCGGTCAGCGGTAGAGCGCCTCGCGCAACTCCCCTGACCGGACGGCCGGGTCGCGCAGCACGATCTCGGCCGGTCGCCCGCCCGGGGTGGGGAGCACCACCTCGTCCGCGGTGATGAGCAGCGGTCGGTCGAACCCCCGCTCGGCCGGCTCCGTCGCCGCCGCCGCGGCCAGCGCGAACGCCGGGTCGATGCGGGACAGGTCGAGCCAGCCGCGGGTGCGCATCGGTACGGCGATCGCCCGCATGCCGCCCGCCGTACCCCCGGCCAGGGCGGACCGCAGCGTGGCGGAGCCGAGCAGGGTCACCACGTCACAGTCGCCCATCGGCCGCAGGGCGGCGGCCGGATCCCGGGCCCATCGTTCGGTCGCGCGGGCGCCCATACGTTCCAAGTAGTCCATTGCCGCCGGCCACCAGCCGGCGGAGTCGATCCCTGCCGCTGCCAGCACGCCGTCCGCCGGGATCACCACGCCATCCGGACGGGCCGGGTCCAGACCGAGGAAGCCCAATCCCAGCTCGAGCGCGCCGCCGAGGATGCGCCGGCGCGCCCAGCCGCCGCCCGGATGCGACTCCGCGCCGACGACCATGCCTACCGGGCGAGCCCGCTCCACGAGCTGGTCGGCGGTCCGGTCGGCGACCCACCGGCGAGCCAGCAGCCAACGGGCGAGGCGCGCTCGACCGCGGTGGCTCTCCGGGTCGGCGTCGCCGAGCGCCCGTTGACAGTCCTGCCAGCTGGCGTGCACCGGCGGGGGGCCGACCAGTACGACGGCGTCGGTGTCGGGGAAGAGGTCGAGGTCGTGGCACACCGAAACCGCAAGGGCACAGCGGCGCAGCGCGAGGACGTCGTACCTGCTCTGCATCCCTGAACGGTGCCACCGCGCCGGCTGGCTGACTGCCCGCCGATCGGGTGAGTGCCGCTCGACTTGATCGGCCAACCGGGTGAGTGCGAGTCGCGGAAGGCGCCGCCGCGGATCAGCCGGTGACGGTGATGGGCGTGCGGATGCCATCGCCCTTCTGGCCCGGCTTGCAGGCGATCGAGTAGGAGCCGGCCGCCAGCTTGACCTTGAGGTCGCGGCTCAGACCCGGACCGACGTCCTCCACCTCGCCGATCACCTTGTCGCCGTCGCCGTAGACATAGACCTCGGTTGCGTCCTTGCCCTTGTTGGTCACGGTGAACGTGTGAGTCCCGGCGCTCAGGCTGGTGCTCGACACGTCGCACGTCGAGTCGGTCGAGGTCACGCTCAGCCCGCTCGAGGAGCCCTTGGACTCCGAGCAGCCGGTGACCGCCGTGCAGACCAGGAGCACCGGTACGACGCCAAGTGGCAGCCGATTGGGCATGGGGACGGACCTCCGGGCAGTGGGGCGATGAAGTCAGGAAGCCGGCGTGGTGACCGTCGACGATCTCGGTGCTGGAGCAGCTGTCGCTCGGGGAGCCGGCCGGAAGAAGAGGTAGAGAACCGGCGCCAGGTAGCCCACGTGAGCGAGCACCTGCAGCCACGTCGAGTTGGGCGTGAAGCCGAAGACGCCGTGCAGCAGGGCGCCGTACCACGACGAGAGCGGCACCGCAGCACGGACGTCGAAGGCGAGCGAGCCGAGGCCGGGCAGCAGCCCGCCCTCCTGCAGGTCGTGCACGCCGTAACCCAGTACGCCGGCCGCCACGACGACCAGTGCCGCGCCGGTCACCTGGAAGAACGTCGCCAGGTTGAGCGTGATGGAGCGCCGGTAGATCAGGTAGCCGAGGACGACGGCGGTCAGCAGGCCGAGCGCGCCACCGGTGATAGGCGCGGCGCTGCTGCCGGCCGCCTCGATCGCAGACCACAGGAACACGGCGGTCTCCAGCCCCTCCCGGCCGACCGCAAGGAACGCGGTGGTGGCAAGGGCGACCGAGCCGATGCCGAGCGCGGTGTCCAGCCGGCCGTGCAGCTCGCCCTTCAGGGACCGCGCGGTGCGGCGCATCCAAAAGATCATCCAGGTGACGAATCCCACCGCGATGATGGAGGTGACGCCGGCGAAGGCCTCCTGCTGCCTGCCGGTCAGGGTGGAGCTGGTGAAGGTGAGCAGCGCACCCACGGCCAGGCTGAGCAGGACGGCGGTGCCCACGCCGGTCCAGACCGGGACCAGCTGACGCCGGTGGCCCGTCCGGACCAGGTAGGCCACCAGGATGCCGACGACGAGAGCCGCCTCGAGGCCTTCCCGAAGGCCGATGACGAAGTTGCCCAACATCAACTCTCCCGGTGCCTCGAACTCTGGTTAGGGCAACCTAACCAGGGCCGTGCCGGACGTCAAATGCCGCAGCCGGGCGTGACCTAATTCGCTGCCGACGGCTCTGCGCCGGCGCTGATGAGCGCGGCCGTGACGGCGCCCTCGGTGAGCTCGACCTGCCAGTTCCGGGCGCCGCGGGTGCGGAGCGCGGACACCACCGCCGCACGGTCCACCGGCGTGGGGGGCGCCCAGGCCAGCGCACGGATCGTGTCGGGAGCCAGCAGGTTCTCGGCCGGGATCCGGGAGCGCTCCGCCACGGCGGCGACGGCGGCCCGGACGATGGCCAGCCGGGCGGCGGCGGCGGGGTCACGATCGGCCCAGCGGTTGGTGCTCGGTGGTCCGTTCCCGCCCGCTGAGGAGGGTGGCAGCGCCGAGTCGGCCACCGAGCGCGCGGACGCCAGCGCTGCCAACCAGGTCGCGGCGTGGCGACGGGTGGCGCGACCGCGGAATGGGGCCAGCTCGAGCAGACCGGCGGAGTCTTCGGGCAGTGCCAGCGCTGCCGCCATCAGCGCGGCGTCCGGCAGCACCCGGCCGGGCGCCAGGTTGCGGTCGCGCGCCATCGCGTCCCGGGCGTGCCAGAGCTCTCGTACGGCGGCCAGCTGGCGGCGGTTGCGCACCCGGTGGATGCCCGTCGTACGCCGCCAGGGGTCGGGCCGTGGTGCCGCCGGTGGCGCTGCCACCTGCGCGGCGAACTCCTCGCGCGCGTAGGACAGCTTGCCCTGTCGCTCCAGCTCGGCCTCGAGTGCGTCCCGCAGCTCGATCAGCGCCTCGACGTCGAGCGCGGCGTAACGCAGCCATGGCTCGGGCAACGGGCGCTGCGACCAGTCGCCCGAGGAGTGCGCCTTCTCCAGCCGGTAGCCCAGAACGGACTCGACCATGGCACCCAGGCTCACCCGTGGGAAGCCGGCCAGTCGCCCGGCGAGCTCGGTGTCGAACAGCGCCCGCGGCGCCAGCCCCAGCTCCGCGAGGCAGGGTAGGTCCTGGCCGGCGGCGTGCAGCACCCACTCGGCGTCCTCGAGAGCCCGGTCCAGCTCACTGAGATCCGGACAGCGAACCGGGTCGACCAGCGCGGTGCCGGATCCGCCCCGACGGAGCTGGACCAGGTAGGCGCGCTGCCCGTACCGATAGCCGGAGGCCCGCTCGGCGTCCACGGCCACCGGACCGGTGCCGGCCGCCATCGCCTCGACGGTGGCCCGCAGCGCTGCCCCGGTCGCGACCACCGGCGGAACGCCGTCCCGCAGCTCGAGCAACGGCGGTGCCGGCCCCTGGTCGTCGGCATCGGCCGAGCCTGCCGCGGCGGGGCAGATGGTGTCCGTCACACGATCATGATACGGCGGCGGCGGCCTGGTGGTGGTGGTCGGGCCGGCGGTTTCGCCGGGTCAGCGGATGAGGCCGCTGCGCATCGCCAGTGCCACCATCTCGGCCCGGTCACCGGTGCCGAGCTTTCGGGAGATCCGGGCGAGGTGGCTCTTGACGGTCAGCGCGGAGAGCCGGAGCGCCTCGCCGACCTCCTTGTTCGACCGCCCCTCTGCCACCAGCTGCACGACCTCGACCTCGCGGCTGGACAGCTCGGCGGCCCCCTCGATCTGCGTGTTGTTGCCCCGAAGCCCGGCCGCCAGCAGGGAGGCGACCATCGGGTCGGCGTACACCCCGCCGTCGAGCACGCGGCGTACGCCGTCGGCGAGCACCATTGGGCTGGCCGACTTCAGCAGGTAGCCCTGAGCGCCGGCGACGAAGGCGGCCCGCACCGAGTACGGGTCGTCGGCCGCAGAGAGAACCACGAGCCGCGGCCAGCCGTCGGCCCGCAGGTCGGCGAGCAGGTCGAGGCCGGAGCCGTCCGGAAGACCCACGTCGAGTACGCACAGGTCGCGGGGCCCGCCGGCGCGCGCCCGGGCTCGTGCCTCCGCCACCGTGGCGGCCTCGACCACGGAGGAGGCCCCCATGGCACTGAGCCGGCTGACCATCGACTCCCGCACCAGCGGGTGATCGTCGACGACCATCGCGGTGAAGCCTGGGGCGGTCCCAGCCGCGGCTGCGGCCTCGGTCCGGGCGACCAGCGAAGTCACAAGATCCTCCAACGACGTACCGGCTTGGGATGCGCCATCTGCTGACGGTCTCGAGGCCGGCGGGCGCGTTGTCGTGTGCATCGGCGGCGGGTTCTGGCCGCTGTAGCGAGGCCACCCGGACGGTGGATCGGCGCGGTCCGTTCGGCGGCGGCCGCTAAGCCGTCCGGGTGATCGTGGCGGCAGGAGGTCAGCCGCAGGCCCGTTGAGCCGATAGGGCGAACGGAGGCGGTATCCGGCCCAACGTCGTACCGCCGTGTGAGAAGACCCACTGCACCCATCCGGGAGCTGTTCATGGCGTCGTACGCCGGCAGGAGCCGGGCCGGGCTGGCGGCGGCCGGCGCGGTGGCCGGCGCCCTCACCGCCGGAGCGTGGCGCCTGGTTCCCGCACCACCTGCGACGTGGCCGGTCACGATGGCTGCTGTCGGCCTACCGGCTCTGTGCCTCGGGCTGTGCCTGCGGCTGCGGTCGATCGGCGGAACCCGGAACCAACTCTTCGCGGAGCTGGCCGGCGGGTTGCAGCGCGCCGGCGGCGGATCAGTCGACATGCTCGCCCAGGCCGTGGTGACAGCGGCCGGCCGCCTGCTGCAGGCGGCCGAGGTGGAGATGGTGCTGCTTGGCGCGGACGGCCCGGTCCGCTACGTCGGCGACGGAGCCGCCCTCAGCCGCCGCCGGGTCGATGCGGATGCCTTCGACCAGCCGTGGGTGACGCGGGCGTTGGGCACCGGCGGAGTCCGTAGCAGTGCGGACGACGGACGGCCGTACTGCTCCGCCGTGGTCGGGGGCCTGCGCGACCCGACCGGCGCGCTCGCGGTGCTCGTGATCCGTCGGGCGCCGGGTGCGGCCCGTTTCGGCCGTCGTGACATTCGGCTGGTGCGGCTGCTCGTGGCGCAGGCCGAGCGCTGGCTCTGCGTCGGCGGACCGGTATCGCTGACGGGCGCCTTCGGTCCGCGCGGTGCGGTCGAAACTGCTGAGGCAGGTGAACCCGGGCCCTACTCCGGGCCGGACCTGACCCTGCTGCGCGACTCCGCCCGCCGGCTGAGCCTCCTGGCCAGCGCGCCGGGCGGCCCCGAGGGAGTGGGGCAGATCGTCGAGGAGCTGCACTCGGTCGAGCGGGCGGTGGCCTCACTGCTGGGAGCCCTGGCGATGGCGACGGCGCGCCAGGTGTCGGACCATGCCGAGCTCGTGTCGGCAGCTCCGTCACCGGCACAGCGAGCCGCGGAGGAGTGGACCACGACCGGAGTGCTGGAGTCGACGGAGTCGCTGGAGGCAGCGTCATGACGCCGCCGCCCCGCCTCCGCTGGCCCGGCGTACCGCTGGCGGCGCTGGTGGCGGCGGTCACGTCGTTGGCCTGCCTCAGCACGGTGGCCGTCGTGGCGGTGGGGCTGGCCGCCTCCGGCCTGCTGGAGCCGGCGGTCCGGCCCGCGCTCGCCGTCGCGGTAGTGGTCGCGCTGGTCATGGGGGCAGGTGCGGCGGTCGGGGCCGACTCGCTGGCCCAGGGGCTCCGCGAGCTACGGGCGGACGCCGTACGCCGGCTGCGGGATCCTGCCTCGCCGGTGCGGGCCGGCCGGGTGGCCTTGGATCGCATCTCTCCGCACACGAGCGTCGAGGTGCTCGAGCTGGCACGCACGCTCGAGGCGTTGTACGCGCGCGTGCGGGTCGCTGACGAGGTGGCGGAGCGGCACCGGCGCAGCGCCGAGACGGCGAGCGCGGGAATGTTCGAGCTGCTGTCCGGTCTGGTGGCTGCCGAGGAGGGGGCGCGCGGGCAGCTCTCCGCCGAGCTGCACGACTCCGTCGCCCAGACGCTCATGCTGGCCAGATCGCAGCTCGCATCCCCGCAGCTGCGACCGGACCAGATCGAGCAAGTGGGCGAGCTGGTTGCCGAGGCGGAGGAGCAGGTGCGGGCGGTCATGGCGCGAACCCGGCCACCAGCGCTGCGGCAGGGTGACCTTGCCCTGGCGATCGTGACGCTGCGAGACGACATGTCGGCCCGCTACGGACTGCAGGTGCGGGTCAGCTGGCCGACCGAACCCCACCCGCTGCCGCTGTTCACCGCGGTGACGGTCTACCGGTTCTTCCAGGAGGCCCTGCTCAACGTGGTCAAGCATGCGGACGTCGATGAGGCGAGCGCCGCCCTGGTCGTGGAGGCGGCGCAGGTGGCGGCCGTCGTTGCCGACGCGGGGCCCGGGTTCGACCCGGAACGGGTACGCCCGGACCGGGGTCGCCACGTCGGTCTCGGGTTGCTGCGGGAGCGGGCGCGCCTCGCCGGTGGGTCGCTCGAGGTCAGCTCTTGGCCGGGCAACGGCTGCACGCTCACGCTGCGACTTCCGCGGGGGGCGAGCACGCCCGCGCCGCCGCCGCTGCGAACGGCCTAACGAGCGCGGGGTCGAGACCGTGACCCGGTAACCACCCGGCCGTTGGCATTGGGCCGAGAGCGGCGGCCGGGCAGTGGCAACACCCCTTGCGCCGGTGGCGGCAGGCCGGCGGCTGTGCACATGAGGTCACACCAGGCCGCCAGATGCGCGCCAAGGTCCTCGTCGAGGGATGACCACGACGCTCGCAGCTCGACCGCCGCGGTCGCCGGTCCACCCATCAAGGAGCCGAACCGCTCGGAGGTCACCCGGGTCACCGTTCCGGCCTCGGCGACGTAGGTCGCGCCACGGCCGCGCAGCGCATCTACCAGCCAGCTCCAGCTGACCGCCGGCAATGTTGGGTCGAGGGCCATCTCCAGGTCGGTGCCGGCCCGCACGTATGCCACCAGCCGGGTAGGGGAGTCCCAGCCCTCCTGTCCGGCTGGGTCGTGCAGCACGATCAGCCGGCCGTTGGCCAGCTCCTCACCATCGTTGCCGGGGATCTCCGCGGTCATCGCCACGGCGTACGGCGCCAGCCGCCCCGGGGCCGGTGCCTCGCGCAGGACGACTTCGGGTCGGACGGTTGCCGCCCGCAGGCTCGCCACCGCTCGCCGGAATCCCTCGGGGAACTCGACTGGTTCCTCGCCAGCAGGCATGTGCTGCAGCCTAAGCGGGCGGCCACGCGCCGGGACTCGGGCACGCCGGTCGCTCTACTCTGGCGGCCATGCCGGCCACCCCTGACCCTTCTGTGCTGCGCCGTGGCCGCCGTTGACCGCGCTGCTCTCGCTGCTGGCGAGCCTGTTGTGGGGTGGCGCGGACTTCCTCGGCGGCAAGGTGAGCCGGCGGCTCGCGGCCTACACGGTCATCGGGGTGTCGCAGGCGTTCTCGCTGCTGATGCTGGTGCCGGTCGCGGTGGCCACGGGCGAGCTCGACGCCGCTCGGAGCTACCTCGGCTGGGGAGCGGCGGCCGGGCTGGTCGGCCTGGTGGCCCTCGGCGCGTTCTACACCGGCCTGGCTGACGGGACGATGGGCGTCGTTGCTCCCATCGCGGCTACCGGAGTGGCGCTGCCGGTCGTCGTCGGGCTGGCGGCCGGCGACTCGCCGAGCTCGGGCCAGCTGCTGGGGCTCGCCGCAGCAGTGCTGGGCGTGCTGCTGAGCAGCGGTCCGGAGCTGCGCTCGGCCGGCCGGCCCGCTCGCCGGTCGATGCTGCTGGCGGGAGTGGCCGCGGTGGGGTTCGGGTCGGTGATCGTTCTCGTCGCCCACGGCAGCCGCACCAGTGTGGTGATGACCCTGCTCACCATGCGTGCGGTGACGGTCGGCGTGTTGCTGGCGCTGGCCGGCGTACGGCTGCGACGGCCGGCGGTGGCCCGGACGGATCTCCCGGTGCTGGCGGCGATCGGGGCGGGTGACGTGGCCGCCAACGCCTGCTATGCCGTGGCCTCGCAGACCGGCCTGCTTAGCATCGTGGCCGTGCTCGCCTCGCTCTATCCGGCCGTCACGGCGGTGCTGGCCCATCAGCTGCTGGGTGAGCGCCTGAGCAGGATGCAGACGGTCGGGATCGTGGGTGCGCTCGGCGGCGTGGCGCTGATCGCGGCCAGCGGTGGCACCGGCTGAGACGGCTGGTCCATGGTGGCTGCCACCGTCTCTAGGCCACCGAGGCCACCGGGGTGACCTCCAGCACCCCCATCAGCAGCGCTGCCCCACAGTCGACGCAGACCCACTCGGGGCAGCCCAGGTCGTGTTCGTCGACGCAGGGCGGCTGCTCGAACCGCCGCTCGTCGGAGCAGATCGCGCAGTGGCGCATCAGGTCGGTCATGGCGGCACCTCTCGGTCGGCGTACCGGAACGACGCAGACACTGGCAGCCGGCACCGACAGTTTCCGATCCGGGCGACGGAGCGGTCAGCCCTGTGCCGGGCGCGCGTGCGACGATCGGGAGGTGAGTCCGCCCCGCGGTCCCCACGACGGGGTGTTCCTCCGGGCCTGCCGGCGGCAGCCGGTGCCCCATCCGCCGGTCTGGTTCATGCGGCAGGCCGGTCGGTCCTTGCCGGAGTACCGCCGGATCCGCGAAGGCGTCGCCATGCTCGACGCCTGCAGCCGGCCGGAGCTCATCGTCGAGATCACGCTGCAGCCGGTACGCCGGTACCGGACCGACGCGGCGATCCTGTTCAGCGACATCGTCGTTCCGCTGCGGGCGATCGGCGTCGACCTCGACATCCGCCCCGGTGTCGGCCCGGTGATCGCCAGTCCGGTGCGCGCCGAGGCGGACCTGGCCCAGCTGCGGCCGCTGGAGCCGGTCGACGTGGGCTACGTCACCGAGGCGGTCACCGCGCTGTCCGGCGAGCTGGGCGAGGTACCGCTGATCGGCTTCGCCGGGGCGCCGTTCACGCTGGCGAGCTACCTCGTCGAGGGCGGCCCGTCGAAGAACCACGAGCGCACCAAGGCGATGATGTACGGCGCTCCGCAGCTCTGGCACGCGCTGCTGGACCGGCTGGCCGACCTCGCGCTGGCGTTCCTGCGGGTGCAGGTCGCGGCCGGCGCGAGCGCCGTACAGCTGTTCGACTCCTGGGCCGGTGCGCTCTCGCCCGAGGACTACCGCGAGCTGGTGGCGCCGCACAGCGCCAAGGTCCTGGCCGGGCTGGCCGATGCCGGCGTGCCGCGGATCCACTTCGGGGTCGGCACCGGCGAGCTGCTCGCACTGATGGGTGCGGCCGGGGCCGACGTCGTGGGCGTGGACTGGCGGGTCCCACTGGACGAAGCGGCGAAGCGGGTCGGACCAGGTCGCGCGCTGCAGGGCAACCTGGACCCGGCCGTGCTGTTCGCCCCGTGGGACGCCGTCGCCCGCAAGACACTCGATGTGGTGGAGCGCGGCCGGGCCGCCGAGGGACACATCTTCAACCTCGGCCACGGCGTCCTCCCCGACACCGACCCGGACGTGCTGACCCGCGTCGTCGAGCTGGTGCACCGCTCGACCGGCGAGCTCAGCGACTGACCGCGGCGGCCCGCCGCCGCGCCGTGACGAGTCGGCGCAGCGGTAGGACGAGCAGCACCAGGAGCGCCAGGACAACGGCGAACGGAAGCAGCGCGCCGAGCACGGTCAGGCTGGCCTGCAGCGCCCCTACGAAGGCGTGCGAACCGGAACGCAGGCCGGCGAGGAAGCCACGCGCTTGCGACGTTCGGGTCGCGGCGACGGCCGGGGAGACCAGCCGGAGCGTGATGGTTGAGAGCGCCACCTGGGCGTCCAAAGCCCGCTGCCGTCCTTGCAGAGACTCGAGGTCGGCTTCGCGCTTGGTCAGCTCCGACTCGACGGCCACCACCTCGCCGACGGTCCGGGCCTGCGCAAGCAGCGTCCGCACCCGCGCCACGCTGGCCTGCTGCGTCCGCACCCGGGCGGCGACGTCGACGACCCGGTCGGTGACGTCGTCGGCGTGCTGGTTGCGCCCCAGCGGCGTACCGAGCCCGGCGAGGGAGCGCAGAACCATGGCGAACGACCGTGGTGGCACCTTCACCACGACCGTCGCCGACGTGGCGGCGCCGCCCGAGGGGCTCACGCCGACTTCGGAGGAGAAGACATAGCCACCGGCGCCGGTTGCGATCGACGCGACCTGGTCGGCGGAGCTCGTCACGTCCCTGGTTCGGACGGTGAGCTCGGCCGTGTAGACGACAGAGCGGTCCGCCGACAGCGGTCGCCCCAACGCCGGCAGTGCTCGCGGGGCGCTGGCCGCTGCGGCACCCGCCGGCGCCTGCGCGGGGGCAGCCTTCGCGTTTCCCGCCGCGCCCGCGGTGCTGTTGCTCCCCGCAGAACCGGAGCAGCCCGCAACCGCCGCCGCGATGATCGTCGCTGCCATCAACGTCCTGCCCCGCTGCCTGATCCACATGGCTGCCTCCGCGGTCCGCCGGGTTTAGGTCGGCGGTGTGACGGGGCCAGTGTCGGCCAGGTTCCGGTTCCGTCGTCACGATCGCGTCACATGCCCGTCGCCGGAGGGGCATGCGAGGCTTCCCGGCGTGCCCGAGCCGGCTGCGCCCCACGTGGTGGTGGTAGGGGGTGGCATCAGCGGGCTGTCGGCAGCGCTGGCCCTCCGCCGTAACGGCCCGCCGGGGCTCCGGACCACCGTCCTGGAGGCGTCTGCGGTGCTCGGCGGCAAGCTGCGTACGTCGGAGTTTGCCGGCGTACCGCTCGACGAGGGCGCGGAGGCCTTTCTCGCCCGCCGGCCGGAAGCGCTGGAGCTCGCCGCCTCCGTCGGGCTCGCGGCCGAGCTGGTTGCGCCGGCCACGACTGCGGCCGGCGTCTGGACGCGGGGACGGATCCGACCGTTTCCCGGCGGCACGCTGCTCGGCGTACCGACGAGCGTGGCGGCCGTCGCACGCTCACGGGTGCTCAGTGCGCAGGGCACCGCCCGGCTGCTGCTGGACCGCGTGCTGCCTGCACCGCCGGTACCCGAAGACCTGGCGGTGGGTCGCTACGTGGCGGGTCGGCTCGGCCGTGAGGTGGTCGACCGGCTCGTCGACCCACTGCTCGGCGGCGTGTACGCCGGCCGCGCCGACCTCCTCTCGCTGGCCGCCACGATCCCCTCGCTGGCGGCGGTCGCCGACCGCGGCGGGTCGCTCCTTTCGGGTGCCAAAGCGGCCGGTGCGGCTTCGCCGCCGTACGCCGGGCCGCTGTTCCAGACGCTGCCGGCAGGGCTCGGGCGGCTGGCCGAGGCCGTGGCGGCGGCCAGCGGCGCCGATCTCCGCCTCGGCACCACCGTTCGAGAGCTGACCCGGGCTGCCTCCGGGGGGTGGCTGCTGACCACCGGATCGACTGCGAGGCCGCAGCGGCTGGCCGCAGACGCGGTGATCCTCGCCGTGCCGGCCGCGCCGGCCGCCCGGCTGCTTGCCGCCGCCCCGGCCGCCGCCGGGCAGCTGGCCGCGATCGACTATGCGAGCGTGGCGATCGTGACGCTCGCCTACGCCGGCGTACCCGCGTTGACGGGGAGTGGCTTCCTCGTACCGGCTGTGGACGGGCGCCTAACGAAGGCGGCGACGTTCTCGACCGCCAAGTGGTCGCACGTCGCCACGGCCGTTCCCGGTCTGACGATCGTGCGGTGCTCGGTCGGCCGGTACGGCGATCCGGGCGACCTCCAGCGCGACGACGAGGAGCTGGTGCGCGGGGTCGCGGCCGAGCTGGAACAGGCAGTGGGGCTGCCGGCTCGACCGGTGGAGTCGCGGGTCACCCGCTGGGGCGGTGCGTTGCCGCAGTACGCCGTCGGGCACCTCGACCGGGTGGCCCGCATCCGGGCCGCGGTGGCCGTGGTGCCGGCGCTGGCGGTCTGCGGTGCGGCGTACGACGGGGTGGGCGTCCCCGCCTGCATCGCCTCGGGGCAGCGGGCAGCGCAAGAAGTCCTGCGATGGCTCCGGCCGCAGGTGCCGGAAACTTCGGGACCGGCCTCCCGCAAGTTTCCGTGACAGTTCACAATGACGCCATGACCACGCCCGCCACGCCGCGCAAGAGCGCACGAGAGCTGAACGACGAGCTGCTCTACACCATGTACGCCGTCTTCCGGGCTCGTGCCGGTGCGGACCGGCTGGCCGATGAGCTACGGCGGAGCGCCGTGGCAGAGGTCGACGCAGTGCTGGAGCAGGCGCTGGCCAAGGACGTGTATACGCGCGGCAGCTATGACGTCGGCGGCTATCGGTCCGACGCCGACCTGATGTTCTGGTGGACCGCGCCTAACCCCGACGACCTGCAGGAGGTCTACCAGCGCTTCCGGGCTACGGCGCTGGGCCGGGCCACCGAGCCGGCGTGGTCGGCCATGGGGCTGCACCGCCCGGCCGAGTTCAACCGCAGCCACATCCCGGCCTACGTCCGGCGCGAGGATCCGCGCCACTACGTCTGCGTCTACCCGTTCGTCCGCTCGCTGGAGTGGTACCTGCTCGACCCCGCCGAGCGCCGGGCGATGCTCGCCGAGCACGGCCAACTGGCGCGCGAGTACGAGGACGTGCGGGCCAACACGGTGGCCTGCTTCGGCCTCAACGACTACGAGTGGCTGTTGGCCTTCGAGGCCGACGAGCTGCACCGCATCGTCGACCTGATGCGCCACCTGCGCGGCGCCGCCGCTCGCCGCCACACCCGGGTGGAGGTGCCGTTCTACACCGGCGCCCGCAAGCCGCTTGCCGACATCGTCACGGCGCTGCCGTAGAGCCCTTCGGCTCGAAGTCCAGCGCGACGGAGTTCATGCAGTAGCGCTGGCCGGTGGGGCCGGGGCCGTCGTCGAAGACGTGCCCGAGGTGGCCACCGCAGTGCCGGCAGCGAACCTCGGTACGCCGCATGAACAGGCCGCGGTCCTCGACCAGCTCCACCGCCTGCAGGGACGCCGGCTCGGTGAAGCTCGGCCAGCCGCTGCCGGAGTGGAACTTGGTGTCGGAGGTGAACAGCTCGGTCTGGCAGCCGGCACAGCGGTAGACGCCCGGCTCGTCGAGGTCGTTGTAGGCGCC
>JBPCOX010000096.1:0-7551 GCA_050999825.1 Mycobacteriales bacterium | reverse complement strand
GCAGGCGGGCGGCCATGACCGGCGTGCCCGTTCTGCTCTACCACTCGGTGGTTGCCTCGCGGTCAGCTGATGACGATGAGTTCACCGTGACACGCGACGAGCTCGTTGCCCAGCTGTCGGCGCTGGCCGGGTCGGGGCACACGTGGGTGCCCTTCGACGAGATCGTGCGGTCCCTGACCGATGGCACCCCGCTGCCTCCGCGTGCTGCCGCCGTGACCTTCGACGACGGCTACGCCGACGCGCATGAGGTCGCGCTCCCGATCCTGGAGCGCCACGGCGTACCGGCCACCGTCTACGTGACAACGGGCCTCCTGGCACGTCAGTTCGCGGGCCGGCCGATGCTGGACGCGCTGGCCCTGAGGGACCTGCGCGACCGTGGCGTCGCACTCGGCTCCCACGGGGTCGACCACGTTGCCCTCGACCTCCTCGGCGCACCGGCACTACGGCGGCAGGTCGTCGACAGCCGGCATGCGCTGGAGGACCTCCTGCAGCGCAGTGTCGACGGATTCGCCTACCCCCACGGCTACCACGGCCCAGCGGTCGTCGCGGCCGTACGGGCCGCGGGCTATCGGCATGCCGCCGCCGTCAAGAACGCGCTCACCCACAGCGGGGACGACCCGTTCGGGGTTGCCCGCATCACCGTCACCGCCGGTCTCGGCGCGGACGGCCTGCTGTCCCGGCTGGCCAGCGCGCCGCTGTCATGGCCCGGCGAGCGGCTGCGCACCCGCGGTTGGCGCGCCTGGCGGCGGGCACGCGTGCGGCTGGACCCGCGCCCCTCGGCCGGCGCGGGCGCATGAGCACCCACGTCGCCGGCCTCCGGGAGCTGCGCTCCGTAGCGGGCCGGCTCGCGGCCCCGGCCGCCGTTCACGAGGTCGAGCTCTCGGCCCCCCTGCCGGGCTTCGACGAGCCGGGCGCGGCCAGCACCAGCGTGCTGGTTCGGTTGCACCGCAAGCCGCTCGGCACCGTCGTACTGCCGGGGGGCAGCGTCGGGGCCGACGCCCTGCGCGCCGTCGTGGCGGCCGTGCTCGGACCGGTCATCCGGGCGCACCTCGCCGACGACAGCATGGACGGGGCGCGTTCGCCTTCCGATGACGGTGTGCCGCCGTGCGGCTACGAGCGGCTCTTCGCCGCCGAACCAGCACCGTCGCTCACCGTGGTCATACCGACGCGGGAGCGACCGGCGAAGCTGGCGCGCCTGCTCGACTCCATCCTCGCCGGCACCCGGCGTCCGCTCGAGATCCTCGTCGTGGACAACTCGCCGGTCACCGACGATGTCGCCCGGCTCGTCGACGAGCACTACGCCCACCGAGGAGTTCGCCGCCTGGTGGAAAGCTCGCCGGGCGTGTCCCCGACCCGCAACCGCGGGCTGGCCGAGACTCTCGGCGAGACGGTCGCCTTCGTCGATGACGACGTGGTGGTCGACCGACACTGGGTGGCGGCCACCCTGGCCGCCCTCATGAGCGCCTCGGATGCCGGCTGCGTCACCGCGCTCGTCCGGCCCAGCGAGCTCACCACCCCGGCGCAGGTGTGGCTGGAGCAGTACGCCGGCTTCGACAAGGGCTACCGACGGCGCGCTTTCCGGTGGGACGACCGTGACGCCGGCCGCCTGCACCCGTTCGCCGCCGGGTCGATCGGCACCGGCGCGAGCATGGCCTTCCGGACCGACGTCGCGCGCCGGCTGGGCGGCTTCGACCCAGCGCTCGGCACCGGCGGCCCGGCCCGCGGGGGCGAGGATCTCGACGTCATACTCCGCGTCATGCAGGCCGGGCTCGCGGTCGTCTACGACCCGGCGGTCCTGGTGTGGCACGAGCACCGGCGCGACGAGGCGTCACTGCGCCGGGCGGTGTACGGCTACGGCATCGGGCTGGGCGCCTATCTCACCAAGACGGTGGCCACCCGGGGGATGGCGCGCCACATGCTGCGCCAGGTGCCCGCCGGGGCGCACCACTTTCTGGCGCCCACATCGGCCAAGAACGCCGCCCGGAGCGGCGGGAACTACCCGCGAGCTCTGGCGCCACTCGAGCTCATTGGCCTGGCCTACGGTCCGATCGCCTACGCGCGAAGCCGGCGCGCCCTGCGCCGATGACCGTGGGCATCTCGGGCGGAGTCGGCCCGGGACGCATGCTCGGCGTCGCGCGCATGCTCGGCGTCGTGCGCCAACGGCGCCGGCACGCTCGCCCCGCTCCCTCGCCTCCTCGGGTGCGTGCCCCGGGAACCCGGTGGCGGCAGGTCGAGAGCGTCACGGTCGTCCTCGGTTGCCTGCTGGCCGCCGGCGTCGCGCTCACCGTCACCTCCCTGACAGGCGCTGACGTCCGCCGGATCGGCAGCTACGGGTTGGTGTCCGCGCTGCCGCTCGGCGCCATCGGTGGGCTCGCGATCATGGCGGCCTCGTTCTTCGCTGCCCTCGCCGTACGCCGGCCGTCCTCGCCACTGCTGCTCGCCAACGTCGTCGCGCTGGCCGCGACACTCGCCGCCGCGCCGTACCTCGTCGAGGGGGTCGCGCGGTTCGGAACGGCGTACACGCACGCGGGGTTCGTCGAAGCCATCCAGCGGACCGGCCACACCTTTCCCGGCATCGACGCACGGTTCAGCTGGCCGGGGTTCTTCGCGGCCGCGGCCATGGCGCTCGCCGCCGCCGGGGCGACCGACCCCCGGACGCTCCTCGCCTGGGCACCCGTCGTCGTCGACCTGCTCTTCATCGCGCCGCTATGGATGATCCTGCGCGCACTCGTGCCAGACGTCCGGGTGCGCTGGCTGGCGCTGTGGCTGTTCTTCGTGGCGAACTGGGTGGGCCAGGACTACTTCGCGCCGCAGGCGTTCGGCTACCTCGCCTACCTGACTGTCCTGGCAGTGCTCCTCACCTGGTTTCGGCCCCGTGTCGCCACCCCGATGCCGGCATGGCTGGGGCGGGCCGACCGCGCCTTGTCCGGCGGGAGGCCGGAGCCGGAACCGCCCTCGGAGGACCTGCACGGGCGGGTCGGCGCGGGTCTGTTCGCCGCCGTCCTCGTGCTGGTAGCCGCCACGGTCGTGAGCCACCAGCTCACGCCTTTCATGCTGCTCATCGCGGTCAGCGCGTTGGTCGCGATGGGTCGGTGCTCGCTGCGTGGGCTCCCTGTGCTCGTCGCCGTCGGCACGGCGGCCTGGATCAGCTACGCAGCCGTCGCCTTCTGGTCAGGCCATCTTGACGATCTCTTCGGCAGTATCGGCCGGGTGGGGTCCACGGTGAGCACCAGCGTCTCGGCCCGGATCGTGGGCACTCAGGCGCACCGCAACGTGCTACTGCTCCGGCTCGCACTCGCCGCCGCGCTGTGGGGCCTCGCCGCCCTGGGCGCGTGGCGGCTCCGGCGGTCGGGGCACGGTGTCACGACGCTGGTCCTGCTCGCCCTCGCGCCATTCCCGGTGCTGGCCCTGCAGAGCTACGGCGGCGAGGTGCTGCTGCGCGTCTACCTCTTTGCGCTGCCCGCGGTGGCGGCGCTCGCCGCCTATGCCGTGGCACCGAGGAAGACCCAGGACGGCGCCCGGGTCACGTCGGCCGCGCTTCTCGGCTCGGTGCTGCTGGCAACCTTCTGGGTCGCTCGCTACGGCAACGAGCAGTTCGAGAGCACCCGCCCTGGCGAGCTGGCCGCGGTGGACTGGGTCTATGCAAACACCCCCGTCGGGACCTCGCTCTTCGCGCTCACGAACAATGTCCCGTGGCGTTACCGGTCTCTCGAACGCTACGACTACGTGACCTCGACCGACCCACTCGTCGACGCCGCCACGCTCGCCGGCCGGATGCGCGACGCCGGACCGTCCTCACTCCTCGTCATCACCGCCAGCCAGGTGGCCGACGCACAGATCAGCTATGGGCAGCCAGCCGACTTCGCCGCGCGAGCCGTCGCCCGCCTCGACGCCTCCGGCGACTTGCGTCTGGTCTACTCGAACCTGGACGCGCGGGTCTACGCACTGAGCTCCACGGGGGAAAGGTGAACGGCGGTGCGGCTGCGGGGCGGTCCCGGGCGGTCGCGATGTCGGCCGGCGCCACCGCCGCCCTTGCCCTCGTCGTCACGCTCGCACCCGCGCCCGAGCCGCTGCGCGCCGCGGTCGTCGGCGCCTTCTTGATGGCGGCACCCGGTGCGGCGGGTGCCGCCATGCTCGGCCTGCGCGACATTGCCGCGACGCTCACGATGTCCGTCGGTATCAGCCTCGCGCTCGCGGTGCTTGTCGCGCAGGCCATGCTCCTCGCGCATGCCTGGCACCCGACGGCAGCCGTCCGGGTGCTGGCCGGCGTCACGATCGCCCTGTCGGTCCTCGCCGCGCGGCCGGTTCGGGTGTGGTCATGAGCGTGCTCAGCGAGAGCGGGCTGCGGTGGCTGGCCGGGTCGCCTCCGGGGCTGCCGAACGCCCAGACGGGCGCCGTCGTGACGGTGCTGCTTCTCGTTCTCCTGGTCACCGGCGAACTGCTGCGGGCCGGCCGGCCGCGGGATACGGCGCGCCTGCTGGGGTTCGGCGTAGCGGTGGCGCCGCTGTGCGCCGTCTTTGCGCTCGTCGTGCTCGAACGCTTCCAGGTCCTTGCGTGACGGAGCTTGCGGCCCGGGCAGCGCTGACCCACCGCACGACCGCAGCGCTCGCCGGCTACGTCGCTCTCTACCTTGCCGCGACGGGGTGTACGGCGGCGCGGGCTTTCCCCGTGGCCGTCGCCCTGCACGGCCTGCTCATCCTCGGCGCGGCGGTGGCCTATGCGGCCGCGGCGCCCGGCGGGGCGCGGCCGGTCCTGCTGTGCCTGCTGCTCGTCTCGCTGGAGCAGGTGCTAGCGCTGGCGACGCCGTACCCCCAGCTCGGGCCGGCCGGTCGCGCGACGCTGGCCGGAGCACCGTTCGCCGTCGGTGTCGCGGTCGCCCTGGGCAACCCGACCCTGCGGGCGCTGCTCCGCACGTCTGTGAGTCCGTCGTGGGGGGGCTGGGTGCTGCAGGGCCTGGTGGCCCTCGCGGGCGTGCCGGTCGGCATCGTCGCCGGGCTGCAGTCGCGACTGCCGGACCCCGGGCGCCTCGTTCCGGCCGCTCTGACGGCGGCGGCCGTCGTGCTCTTCGCGGTGCTGCCGGAGGAGGTGGTCTTCCGCGGCCTGCTCGACCCCCTCGGGTTCAACCTGACCCGCAGCTGGTTGCTGATCTCGGAGGTCGTCCTCTACGCCGGTGCCTACGCCGTCACCGGCCGGCTCGGCCTGGTCCTGCTCGCGGCCGTGGCGGGTACGGCGGCCGGCTACTTCCGGATCCGGTCGGGATGCCTCGCCGGTGTGGCCGCGGCACACGCCGTGGCGGCGACCGTGGCCGTGGTGGTGCTGCCCGGGTGGCGCTGACGCGACCTCACAGTGCCGTCGCGCCGGCAGCCTGCTGCGCCACCGGCTGTGTCGATGGTGTGATCGGCGGGGCTCCGCGCAGCATCCGCCACAGCCGCGGGAACACCCAGCAAGCCACCGCCGCCTGGGCCGTCAACCAGGCGATGCCGACACCCAGCACACCCAGCGGCGCCATGAGCAGCAGGCTGCCGCCGAGCAC
This sequence comes from Mycobacteriales bacterium, assembly GCA_050999825.1. Classification (GTDB taxonomy): domain Bacteria; phylum Actinomycetota; class Actinomycetes; order JALYNC01; family JALYNC01; genus JBPCOB01. The sequence continues at coordinate 2,018 of JBPCOX010000096.1, read as the reverse complement.
CAGAACCGCGGTCGCCATCTGCAACCGCCAGATGACCCCGACCTGGCCCCGCGACCGTGCCAGGCTGATGTAGGTCACGACACAGGCCTTGGGCAGGGAACCGAGAACGAGCAACCGCAGCACCCCGCTGCTTTCGGCCGGATAGTCCTGACCGAAGACCCGCAGCAGCAGTGGCGCACCGAGCAGAACGCCGCCGACGACCGGCACCAGGATGCCCATGACGCGGCGCGTCGCCCGGGCGCCGAGGCCGGCCAGCGCGGCTGCGTCGTGCGAGGCCTCGACGGTCAGCGAGAGCCCGACGTTCGCGGCCACGAGGTCGAGCGCCATGCTGACGATCCATGCGACGTAGAAGGCGGCACTCGCCGACGGGCCCAGCCGGGTCAGCACCAGCAGCGGCAGGGCATGGATGCAGCCGAGAAAACACAGGGTGCCGACGTAGTCCAGAACGACGAACCGGACCAGCTCCCCCCGCTGCGGCAGCGTGGCAGTTTCCGCCGAGGACACCGCGTGCCGGGGCACCAGGCGTCGGAAGATCAACAGGTTCACCGGGATGAGCGTCAGCGCAACCGCCACCGTCCATGAGGTGAAGATGCCGGCGGTGGGAAGCAGGCTGGCGAATGCGACCAGCAGCGCGATCTTCGCCACACCGAAGGCAGCGTTCTCCACCGGCACCCACGCCGCGGACCGCAGCGCCACCAGGACGCTGTCCTGAAGGGAGAACACGGTCCAGAGCACCACCGCCGTCCACAGGCCCAGCAGCAGTGACGGGGAGTCACGTAGGAAGGCCAGCTGGCCGAGCGCCCGCGGGGCGAGGAGCACGAATGCGCCGCCGACCAGCAGGGCGGTGGCCGAGCTGACGGCGTACGTTCGCCGGACGGACCGCGCCGTGGCGGAGCCGGCCCGCGGCAGGTAGCGCGTGAGCGCACCGGTAAGGCCCAGCTGGGCGACGCTCGAGACCAGCATCATCGTGGAGATCAGGGCGGCGTTACGGCCAAAGGACACGACGGTGTAGTTCCGCGCTGCGACGACCCAGTAGCCGACGCCCAGCAGCGAGGTGAGGACGGTGTTCAGCAACAGTGCGTACGCGCCCCGGAGCAGCTGGTCAGGCGCGCGCGAACGGGACCGGCGCCAAAGCGCCGGGGAGGTGTTCATCCGAAGTCGGCCAGGGTCGTCCCCATCCGTCATGCGGCGGCGACGCCGGCTCGGCTGCCACTGCCGCGCAACCGGTAGAGGCTGTGGCCGTGCAGGTAGCCGACGGCAGCGAAGCCCACCCCTGACACGATGGCCGCCGACCGCGAGAGTGCGGCGAGGTCTCCCCGAGCCGCCTGCACCAGACCTCGCGCCACCCCGCGCGGCAGCACCCGGGCGGTGTAGGCGCGCTCGCTCGCCAGCCCGTCACGGCTCCCGACGAGCCGAGCCACGGTGGCCTTGGAACGGCCCTCCGCGTAGCAGCGGGCGCGGAAGTACGTCCAGCGCCCGCGATCGGGTGTGACCTTGTGGTCCACGACGATCCGCGGGTCGTAGAGCAGGACCGCATCCGGCCGGCGCTGCCGGATGCGGATGCACAGCTCGGTCTCCTCACAGCCCGCCGGGCGTGTCCCCACCCGGCCCACGGCGCTGCGAAATCCTCCCGCCGCGTGCAGCTCCGCCCGGCGGAAGGACATGTTGGCGCCGAGCAGGTTGCGCACCGGCGCCGGCCGCGTCGGCAGGCCGGTGTAGGTGCATCCCACGACCCAGTCGAACTCGCTCGGCAGCCACCGTGGGCGCGGCCGGGTCCAGTCCGGGTACGCGGCTCCGCCGACCCCCAGCACCTGGGGGTCGTGGTAACCCGCGAGCAGCCGGGCCAACCAGCCGGGCCGCGCGCGCGCGTCGTCGTCGAGGAAGGCGACGATCTCCCCGCGCGCCATCTGGACCCCCGAGTTGCGAGCACCGGACAGACCGCGCTGCTCGCGGTTGGCGATGACGACGAGATCGGCGTAGGTCTCTCGTACCCGTTGCAGCAGCGGCGGGTTCGAGTC
>JBPCOX010000008.1:0-8629 GCA_050999825.1 Mycobacteriales bacterium | reverse complement strand
AGGTCCACCGCGGGGGGCTGCGGTCAGTTGGAGATCTCGCAGATCACCGCGCCGCTGGAGACGGTTGCGCCGACCTCGGCGACCAGCTTGGTCACGGTCCCGGCCTTGTGAGCGTTGATCGGCTGCTCCATCTTCATCGCCTCCAGGACGACCACGAGCTCGCCGGCCGCGACCCGCTGTCCCTCCTCGACAGCCACCTTGACCAGGGTCCCCTGCATCGGACTGGTCAGCGCGTCGCCGGACGCCGCTGTCCCGCTGGCGGCGCCACGCCGGCGAGCCGGCGGCCGGGCGGGGGTCGTCCCGCCCCGTGCTGCTGCCAGGTCGGCAGGCAAGGTCACCTCGAGTCGCCGCCCGCCGACCTCGACGGTGATTCGCTCACGCTCGGCCGCGGCCTCGCTGTCGGCGGGCACGGCGTACGGCGCGATGCCGCCGGCCCACTCCGTCTCGATCCACCGGGTGTGTACGTCGAACCGCTCGGCGAAAGCCGGGTCCCGGACGACGGCCCGGTGGAACGGCAGCGCGGTCGCGAGTCCCTCGACGACGAACTCGTCGAGCGCCCGCCGGCTGCGCTCCAATGCCTGCTCGCGCGAGGCACCGGAGACGATGAGCTTTGCCAGCAGGGAGTCGAAGGCCTGGCCGACCACGCTCCCCGCGGTCACGCCGGAGTCGAGCCGCACGCCGGGTCCCGCTGGCGGTCGCCACACCGTGATCGTGCCCGGCCCCGGCAGGAACCCTCGGCCGGGGTCCTCGCCGTTGATGCGGAACTCGATCGCATGTCCCTGGGGCGTCGGGGTTGCGTAGTCCAGCCGCTCACCGTCGGCGATCCGGAACATCTCCCTGACCAGATCGAGCCCCGTCACTTCCTCGGTGACCGGGTGCTCGACCTGCAGGCGGGTGTTGACCTCGAGAAAGGAGATCGTGCCGTCCTGGCCGAGGAGGAACTCCACGGTGCCCGCGCCGGCGTACCCGGCCTTGGCGCAGATGTCGTGCGCGGCCGTGTGCAGGGTGGTCCGCTGGTCCTCGGAGAGGTAAGGCGCCGGCGCCTCCTCCACCAGCTTCTGGTGCCGGCGCTGCAGCGAGCAGTCGCGGTCGCCGACGACCACGACGTTGCCGTGCAGGTCGCCCAGGACCTGCGCCTCGACGTGCCGCGGCCGGTCGAGGTAGCGCTCGACGAAGCACTCGCCGCGCCCGAACGCCGCCTCTGCTTCCCGCACCGCAGCGGCGTAGAGCTCGGGCACGTCATCCAGCGAGCGGGCCACCTTGAGGCCGCGACCGCCACCACCGAACGCCGCCTTGATCGCGACCGGCAGCCCGTGCTCGCGGGCGAAGGCGAGCACCTCCTCCGCGCCCGACACCGGGTCGGCCGTGCCGGGGAACAGGGGGGCGCCGACCGCCGCGGCGAGGTGGCGCGCCTCGACCTTGTCGCCGAGCCGGCGGATGGCGTCAGGGGGCGGGCCGATCCAGGTCAGCCCGGCGTCGATCACGGCGGCGGCGGAGTCGGCGTTCTCGGAGAGGAACCCGTAGCCCGGGTGTACGGCGTCCGCGCCAGCGCGGGCGGCGGCGGACAGCACCTTGCCGATGTCGAGGTAGCTGGTGGCGGGCGTCGTACCGCCGAGGGCGTGGGCCTCGTCGGCAAGCTGCACGTGCAGCGCGTCGAGGTCCGGCTCGGCGTACACCGCGACGCTGGTCAGCCCGGCGTCCCGGCAGGCGCGGGCGATCCGAACCGCGATCTCCCCGCGGTTGGCGATCAGCACCTTGCGCACGCAGCATGCCCCCTGCTCGACTCGGCCGGAGTCTAAGGGGCGCCAGCCGGTTGCTGATCAGGGACGGTCTCGGGTGCGGGGTAGGCGCCCGGGTGCCCGAGCCGGAGGGCGACGTACTGCGCGACCGGTACGTCGATGCCGCAGGTCGCCGTCAGATCCGCGAGGAGCCGGTCGGGGGGGAGCCCGCCGTCCAGCCGGAGCTGACCGGAGGCGACGGCCCGGGAGAACGCCCGAAGGGCTTGGTCCTGCCCGGCTGCGAGTCCCAGATCGTCAAGTCGTGCGGTCAGGAGTGTCGCGGGCGACGGGAAGCAATGCGTGAGCCCGAGCTGGGTCAGACCCAGGACCGGTGTCCCGAACCGTCCGACGATCCGGGCTGCGAGACGGTGGCCGGTGTCCCTGCCGGCGTGGTCGAGGATCGCGCGGACTCCGGTCTCGTACGGGTCCCAGCTGCCGGCCGGGCGTAGACCGGGGCGCTTCGCCAGGAGCGGCCCGATCGCCGGGTCGTCGGCGAGGCGCCCGAACGCGGTGTCGAGGTCGAGGTCGAGACCGGCCAGCCGGCGCGCCCGGGCGACGAGATGGAGGAGCTCTTGCCAGCGAGGCAGGTGCAGGCGCAGGCGCAGGTGGTCGTGACCACCGGAGGTGAGCTCGAGTACGCCCGCATGCCCCTCCACGGTGATGGTGCGCCGGTAGGTGCGGTGGCTCACGTGCTCTACGCTCGGAGTTGCCTGGTTGGCGAGCAGATCGAGCATGGCGTCCCAGTCCAGCGGGCCGGAGAAGGGCAGCCGCAGCGGGAGGCCTCCGTCGGCGACGAGGCGGTCCGCCCGCCGGCGCCGCTCGCGCAGCTGGTTCGGCGTCATCCGGAACACCGCCAGGCACGCGCGGTTGAACTGGCGGACGCTGCCGAAACCTGCGGCGAACGCGATGTCGCTGACCGACAGGTCGGTGTCGTCGAGCAGCCGGCGCGCGAAGTGTGTCCGCGCGGACCGGGCCAGCCCGTCCGGTGTCACGCCCAAGTGCTCGGTGAACAGTCTTCTCAGGTGTCGGGGTGAGATGCCCAACCGGGCCGCGAGCCTCGTCTCGGTCGCGGCGTCCAGCGCGCCGTCGAGGATGAGCTGGACGGCACGACAGACGAGATCCGGGCTCGTAGCCGGTGCGCTCTGCGGGAACCGGTAGGGACGGCACCGCAGGCAGGCCCGGTAGCCCGCCGCCTCCGCCGATGCGGCGAGCGGGAAGCGCACCACGTGGTCAGACCGCGGCCGCGCCCCGCAGCCCGGCCGGCAGTAGATGCCGGTCGTCACCACGGCTGCGTAGGACTCCACCACTCCATGGTGCGTCCTCGCGGTGCGCGGCCTCACGACAGATCCGGACAGGTACGACGGCGTGTCCGGATCCGGCCAGCAGATCCGGGCGGGGCGCTGCCACGTTGGGCGCCCCAGACCCGGTGCCGCGCCAGGAGGCCACGACGTGGACGACAGAAGCGCCTTGACCGAGCTGAACGCCCAGTTCGTCGACGCCTTCCGGCGTGGGTCCTGGGAGCTGCTCCAGCCGGTGCTGTCGCCGTCGTTCCGCTACCTCGACGGTGCGACCGGGGAGCTGTGGGAGATGGCCCGCTACATCGAGGACCTGCGGGCCAACCCGGCCCCGACGATCGAGGTCGACCAGCTCGTCGTGCACGTGGACGGCGACGCGGCCGTGGTCTCGGCGCGCAGCTCCACCCGGCCGGGCCAGTTCAACAGGTACGTCGACTCCTACCAGCGGCGCAGCGGTGGGTGGGTCTGCTACTCCGCCTGCGTGTGGCCGCTGACTTGACCCGCACGTCTCCCCCCGACCACTGACCAACAAGAAGGAGCTCATCGTGAAAGTCCTGGTTGCGGGTGCCGCCGTCACCACCGCGTTGGTGACGGGCAGCACGGCGTACGGCGCCGATGTGAACACCCCGGAGCACGCCTCGCCCGGGAGCTACTCCCTTACCGATCTCCCCTCTCTCGGCGGCGGCTCCAGTGCGGGCAACAGCATCAACGACCGAGGCCGGGTGGCTGGTCGTTCCAACCTGCCGGGCGATCGGAGACGGCACGCCACCCTGTGGAGGGACGGGTCGATCACCGATCTCGGCACGCTGGGCGGACCGAACAGCGCCGTGCTGTGGCCGGTGAAGAACGTCCGCGGCATCATCAGCGGGATCGCGCAGACCGTCGAGCGGGACCCGCTCGGAGAGCGCTGGAGCTGCTCGGCGTTCTTCCCCGCGGCCACCGGCACCGGCTATCGATGCCTCGGCTTCCGGTGGCAGGGGGGCGTAATGCGCCCGCTGCCGACACTTGGCGGCACCCATGGCTTCGCTACGGGCACGAACAACCTGGGCCAGACGGCGGGCTGGGCGGAGAACAAGGTGCGCGACTCGACCTGCGTTCGGCCGCAGGTCCTGCAGTTCCGCGCGGTGGTCTGGGGTCCGCGGTCCGGTGAGATCCGTGAGCTCCCGCCGCTTCCCGGCGACACGGTCAGCTCCGCCACGGCGATCAACGATCGGGGCCAGGTGGTCGGCATCTCCGGCTACTGTGACCAGGCCATCGGCAGGTTCAGTGCCATCCACGCCGTGCTTTGGCAAGGCGCCAAGGCCATCCCGCTCGGCACCCTCGGCGGCGTCGCCTGGAACACGCCGATGTCCATCAACCAGCGTGGCGACGTCGTCGGATTCTCCAACGTCTCCGCCGCAGACGGCGGCGAGTTCAACCCGCACGCCTTCCTGTGGACCAAAGGCGGCGGCATCCGCGACCTCGGCACCCTGCCCGGGGACGTCACCAGCCAGGCACTGGGCAGCAACGAGCGGCGCGAGGTGGTGGGCACCTCCTGTGACGCAAGCTTCACCTGCCGCGCCTTCCTCTGGCGCGACGGCGTCATGAAGAGCCTCAACGCGCTCGTCGGGTCCTACGACGACCGCCTCACCACCGCCAACGACATCGACGATGCCGGCAGGATCACCGGTCAGGCGCTCGTCAAGGACACTGGCCGGCTGGTGGCCTTCGTGGCCAGACCGCGGCGCTGAGGCCCTAGAAGAGCCCGAAGCGAACGATGCACAGGCCGCCGGCGACCAGGCAGTAGATCCCGAACGGTGTGAGGGTCCGCGTCTCGAAGTAGCGGGTGAGGAAGCGCACCGAGACGTATGCCGCGAGGCCGGACACCAGGCTGCCCGTCAGGACCTGGCCGCGGATGCCGGCGCCGAGCGGGCTGAACAGGTCGGGGACCTTCAGTACGCCGGCGGCCAGGATCACCGGGGTGGCGAGCAGGAAGGAGAACCGGGCGGCGTCCTCGTGGCTCAGGCCGCGGAGCAGGCCACCCACCATCGTGACGCCCGACCGGCTGATCCCGGCGAACAGCGCGGCGATCTGGAAGGAGCCGATCAGCACGCCATCCAGGTAGGGCAGCGCGGCGAGGCGTCGCACGGGTGGCGGCGGCCCGCCGGCGCAGCCGCTCACCGGCGAGCAGCACGGCGCCGTTCAGCGTCAGGAAGATCGCGGCTGCCAACGGCTTGGCGAACAGCGTTCGCAGCTGGTGCTCGAAGAGCAGACCGGTCAGTCCGACGGGGATCGTCGCCAGAACGATCAGCCACGCCACTCGCTGCGAGGACGTCTCGACGCGGCGCGTGCGCAGGGTGGTGAGGAAGCCGCCGACAATCCGGACCCAGTCGGCACGGAAGAAGATCAGGAGCGCGATCGCGGTTGCGACGTGCAGGCCGACGATGAAGGCGAGGTACGGCGACTCGGGGCTGGACTGGTCGGTCACCAGGTGCGACCAGCCGCCGCCGATCATCGCCGGCACGAGCACGGAGTGGCCGAGGCTCGAGATCGGGAACAGCTCCGTGACGCCCTGGAGCAGGCCGATGACGATGGCCTGCAGATAGGTCAGCATCGACGTCCGTCTATCGGAAGATGCCGGTGTGGCCGAGGGAGTACCGGCCGGGCTGGGGATAGACGCAGAGGCCGTGCGGCCCGTTACCCACCCGGATCCGGGCGAGCAGCCGGCCGTTCGAGGTGTCGATGGCGTAGACCACGCCGTCGTACCGGCCGGAGAGCCACAGCGTGCGGCCGTCGGCCGAGATTCCACCCATGTCCGGGCTGCCCCCGCCGGGGAGGTGCCATTTGCGGGCGACCTTGCGGGTGGCAAGGTCGATCACCGAGACGCTGCCCTCGCCTCGGTTGGAGGCGTAGAGGAATCGGGAGTCGCGGCTGACGTAGAGCCCGTGCACACCCTTGCCGGTCGGCAGAAACCCGATCTTCTTGAAGGTGGCGCCGTCGACCTCCCACAGTCCGTTCGCCTTCATGTCGGCGACGTAGAAGACCCGGCCGTCGGGGGAGAGCTTGACGTCCTGCGGCATCGAGCCCGGCCGGAGAGCCAGTACGCCGACCAGCTTCTGCGCCGCGGTGTCCACCTTGATCAGCCGACCCGAGAACTCGCAGCTGGCGACGAAGTAGCGGCCGTCGGCGGAGAAGTCGGCGTGGTTGACGCCCGCGCATCCGACGTGGAGCGAGTGCACCAGCCGCATCGTGTGCGCGTCGCGGAAGTCGATCCGACGTAGCCGCTCGGCCATCACCATGGCGAAGCGGCCGTCCGGTGTGAAGTAGAGGTTGTAGGGGTCCTCTACCGGGATCGGCCGTCCCGGTCGCCCGGTGCGGGGGTCGATCGGGGTCAGCGAGTTGCCGATGTCGTTGTTGACCCACAACGTCTTGAGGTCGTACGCCGGTACGACGTGCTGGGGCAGCTTCCCGACGGCGTAGTGGGCGACGATCCGATAGGTACGCGGGTCGATGACGTCCACTGTGTTGCTCTTGCTGTTGGGCACGTAGACGAAGGACGGGAAGCCGTGCACCGCCGGGCTGAGCCGGCCGGCCCGGTCGGCCGCGTAGATGTCGCGGCTGTCCAGGACCGCCGGCATGCCGGGCAGCGATGACGAGGTGTCGACGACTGGACCGCTGGGCGTCTTCGGCGCGGCCGCGCGCCTGCCCACTGTGCTGGCCGGGTGCCCACCGCCGGGCCAAGAGCAGCCAGCGACCAGCAGCATCGTGACCAGTGCGGCAGCGGCCAGGCCGCGATCCAGCGGGCGCTTTCCCAGCATGGCTCTCCTCGGGTGGTGGCGCGAGTGCAGGTCGCGAGGCCGTCGGCGGCTCGGGGTTAGAGATCACGTAGCTGGCTGGGTCCGGCCCGGCTGGCCAGGCGGCCGAACACGACGAGCACCGCGGAGCTGGCCGCGATCACGCTGATGACCAGCGCGCCGAGATAGCCGATCGGCACCGTCAGCCCGGTGGGTGCCGGGTCGAAGATGCCGGTCAGCACCTTGACCAGCAGGTAGGCGATGGTCGTGCCGATCGCGACGCCTCCGAGCAGCCCGCCGGCGAGCAGGGCGCGGGCTTCCGCGGTGAGGAAGCGGCCACGCTGGCGGGCGGAGGCCCCGAGGGCGGCGAGCAGAACGAGGGCGCGGCGGCGTTCGGTGATGCCGAGCGCGAGTGCGAGCCCGGAGCACGCCAGCGCCAGGATGAGCCCGAAGCCGAGCTCGAGGCGTGACAACCCGGACAGGTCGGCGCTGGCCAGGCCGGATGCGGAGGTGACTGCGCCCCGTTCGGTGACGATGTCGTGGACCTGCGCGCCCGGCGCGAGGTTCTGGCGCAGGGCGGTAGCGGTGGCGGCCGGTGTCGAGGACTTGATCAGGAAACCGCCCACCGCGTCCGACCCGGTGGCCTCGGCGATGTAGCTGGCGTTGGCGACGATGAAGCTGTCCTTCGGGGCGGTGGGAAACTCCTTGACCGCGCCGATCACGCGGAAGCCCACCTGTTGGTAGGTGTGGCTCGGGCCGGCCTGCAGCCGCAGCCGCACCGGGTCTCCGGGGTGCAGCTGGTAGTCGTGGATGGTCTCCGCGGACAGCAGCGCGCCGTCCGGCGTTGTAGCTAGGGCGCGCAGAGCGGCCGAGATCGTCGACCCGGGGACGAAGGAGTCGAGCAGCGGGGCGACTCGTTCGATGCTGCCCGGCCGGATGCCGTAGAGGTCCTGGAGGTCCGCGCCGACGTAGGCGAGGCGATGCTGCAGCGGCTCTACTGCCCGTACGCCGGTGACGCTGGCCAGGGCACCAGCCCCGCCGGGGCCGATGGTTGCTCCCGGTGGCTCTGTCACGGCGACGTCAGCGCCGACGGTCAGGGCGACGTCGAGGCGGGCCTGCTTGTCGTAGGTCGCGGTGAAGATGGCGGTCGAGGCGGCGAGGCCAAGCGCCACCGCGAGCCCGGCAGCGCCCCTAGCGATCACACGCCGCCGGCGGCGAACGCCAGCAGCCTCCATCTCGGGCGCCCGACCAGGCTGGGACCAGGCGAGACGGCCGGTACGACGGGCGAGCACCATCGCGCTGATCCGCCACACGAGGAGCGCCAGACCCGGCCAGGCCAGCGCCGGCCCGAGCAGGGCGGCGTAGTTCACGGCGGCGACCGGCACGCCTTCGGGGACGACGACGACCTGATACCCGCCGCGGGCTGTCAGGTAGAAGACCAGGGCAGCGGCGCCGAGCAGGATGACGTCGAGGCCGAGCCGCAGCGGCCACGGCAGCCCGGTGGGCTGGACCCGGGCAACCGCCGTGCTGATCCCGTCGGCCCGCGGCCGAAGGGTGGCGCGCCCGGCCGGGCCGAGCTGGGTCGCAGCGGCCAGCATCAGGCCGGCCAGGGCGGCGGCAACGGTCCAGCCGCTGGACAGACGCGCGCCGGCGGCGAGCGCGAGCAGGGTGGCGAGCACGGCGAGCGGGACGCCCAGCAGCACACCCAGCCCGCCGGTGAGCGCGGTCTCACCGGCCACGATGCGCAGCAGCTGACCGGGACCGGCCCCGCGCAGCCGGAGCA
>JBPCOX010000007.1:0-8394 GCA_050999825.1 Mycobacteriales bacterium | reverse complement strand
CTGGTCGGCACCCTGAAGGAGGCGCGCGAGCAGATCCTGTCCCTGAAGGAGGAGGTCGACCGGCTGGCCCAGCCGCCGTCGGGCTACGGCATCTACCTCGCCAGCCACGACGACGGCACCGTCGACGTCTTCACCGGGGGCCGCAAGCTGCGGGTCAGCGTGAGCCCGGCCGTGGACGCCTCGGCGCTGCGCAAGGGCCAGGAGGTCATGCTCAACGAGGCCCTCAACGTCGTACGCGCCCTGCGGTTCGAACGCCAGGGCGAGGTGGTCATGCTCAAGGAGATCCTCGAGGACTCCGAACGTGCCCTGGTCATCGGCCACACCGACGAGGAGCGGGTGGTCATGCTGGCCGACTCCTTGCGTGAGTCGCCGATCCGAGCCGGCGACTCGCTGCTGCTCGACCCGCGCTCCGGCTGGGTCTACGAGCGCATCCCCAAGTCCGAGGTCGAGGAGCTGGTCCTCGAAGAGGTGCCGGACATCGACTACACCCAGATCGGCGGCCTGCGCGACCAGATCGAGTCGATCCGCGACGCCGTCGAGCTGCCGTTCCTGCACAAGGAGCTCTTCCGCGAGCACCAGCTGCGTCCACCCAAGGGCGTCCTGCTCTACGGCCCGCCCGGATGCGGCAAGACGCTGATCGCAAAGGCGGTCGCCAACTCGCTGGCCAAGAAGGTTGCCGAGGTCACGGGCAAGCCGGAGGGCAGGTCGTTCTTCCTCAACATCAAGGGCCCCGAGCTGCTCAACAAGTACGTCGGCGAGACCGAGCGGCACATCAGGCTGGTCTTCCAGCGGGCCCGCGAGAAGGCGTCGGAAGGCACCCCGGTCATCGTCTTCTTCGACGAGATGGACTCCATCTTCCGTACGCGGGGGAGCGGGGTGAGCTCCGACGTGGAGAACACCATCGTCCCGCAGCTGCTCAGCGAGATCGACGGCGTCGAGGGCCTGGAGAACGTCATCGTCATCGGCGCCTCCAACCGCGAGGACATGATCGACCCCGCCATCCTGCGCCCCGGGCGGCTGGACGTGAAGATCAAGATAGAGCGGCCGGACGCCGAGGCCGCGCGCGACATCTTCAGCAAGTACCTGCTCACCAACCTGCCGCTGCACGCGGACGACGTCGCCGAGCACGGCGGCTCCCGGGACGCCACCGTGGCAGCGATGATCCAGCGCACCGTCGAGCGGATGTACACCGAGACCGAGGACAACCGCTTTCTCGAGGTGACCTACGCCAACGGCGACAAGGAGGTCCTGTACTTCAAGGACTTCAACTCCGGAGCCATGATCGAGAACATCGTCGACCGGGCCAAGAAGATGGCGATCAAGGACTTCCTGGAGTCCCGTCAGAAGGGGCTGCGGATGTCGCACCTGATGTCCGCCTGCATCGACGAGTTCAAGGAGAACGAGGACCTGCCCAACACCACCAATCCGGACGACTGGGCCCGGATCTCGGGCAAGAAGGGCGAGCGGATCGTCTACATCCGCACGCTCATCTCCGGTGCCAAGGGCGCCGAGGCGGGACGGGCGATCGACACCGTCGCCAACACCGGCCAGTACCTTTAAGATCGAGTTCGAGCCACTCCTGCGGTCACTGCATGTTGCCCGATCGGGTACTGTATGGGAATTGCCGTGTGACCTCCATGGTCTCCTGACGACTTCTGCCGTATCCTGACCAGCATCCGGCGAACGAGGAGCTCAATGAAGAAGCTGCTGCCGTGGGCACTGGTGGCGGCGCTGGGCGCCAGCGTTATGATCAGCACCGTTGCGGTGCCGGCGCAGGCGGCGGGGCCCGCCCCGGTGACCGACGTACCCAGTGCTAGCTGGGGCGTCTATCGTGCCGGCTCCTCGGCAGCTGAGAACTACGCGTCCGTCTATTCAGTGATGCGCACCACTGACCACATCTACCTCGCAGGTAACTTTACCAGCCTTATCTCTAGCGACGGAACTCAGACTGTCCCGGCCGGCAACATCGCCGCGCTGAACCTCGACGGGACGCCGGACCTGAGCTTCTCCATAAGCGCCAACGGTGTCGTGCGCAAGATCGCCCTTGGTCCGGACGGCGCCCTCTACCTCGGTGGGGCGTTCACGTCGGTCGCCGATGGCAGCGGCGCGCAGTATCACCCGCACCTGGCCAGGATCCTTCCCGGTGGGACGACCGTGGACGCCAGCTGGAGTCCGAGTGTCACCGGAACCAACGCAGTGGTGTACGCCCTCGCTTTCAGCCCGGTTCCGTCGACCCCCGCCGCGGTCTATGTCGGCGGAACATTCAGCACCGCCAAGCAGTACTCCAGTGCCCCGACGTCGTCCCCCCGCACCAACGCCGCGGCGTTCAGCGCGACCGACGCCAGCGTGCTGCCGTGGGCACCTGTCGCCGACAACGCCAACGACCCGACCGACCCGCACGGGCCGTCGGTGCGCGACATCCTCGTCGACACCGCGACCAAACCCGGCACGACCCGTGTCTACATCGCGGGTGAGTTCGACGAGGTCAACCAGGACACCAGGATACGCGGCGTGGCGCTGGTCACCCCGGACACCGGCGCCATGGTCCGCAACTCGTACGGGGCGGTTGCCTTCGTTGCGCCACTTCAACTCTGCAACGACGGCCTGGGTCTCGCCATGGGCACCTTCGGGGCCGCCGGGACGCCGGCACTGTGGCTGGCCGACGGCGGCCAGTGCAACGGCCTGTACGCGTTCGCGCCGGGTACCGGTAAGAAGTACAAGATGATCCAGAGTGACGGGGACGTCCAGGCGGTCGCCGTGCAGGGCGACTACGTCTACGTCGGCGGCCACATGACGACCTTCGACAATGTCGCCCACGTGCACACCGCCCGCGTCGCCATGGCGACCGGGGTCTCGGACTCCAGCTGGTCACCGGCGATGAACCCGAGCTACTCGCCGTACTTCTTCGGGGTGTGGTCGGTCTTCGCCTACACCGACCCGGCGGGGACCTACTCCCTTTACGAAGCGGGCGTCTTCAAGACCGTCAGCGGCGTCGCACAGCCGAAGTTCACCTGGTTCACCAACGGGACCGTCACGGTGCCCGGCGCGCCGACCGGCGTGACAGCGACGGCCGGGGACTCCTCCGCCACGGTGAGCTGGAACCGGCCGGCCGACGGTGGGGCCCCCATCAGCTCCTACACCGTCACGGCCACGCCGGGCGGGAAGACGACCACCGTGACCGGCTCCCCGCCAGCGACCTCGGCGACCCTGGCTGGTCTGGCCAACGGCACCAGCTACACCTTCACGGTGACGGCCACCAACCGGGTCGGGACCGGCCCGCCCTCCGCTCCCTCGAACGCGGTGACACCGAACGGCGTGCCCAACAGCGTGCCCAGCGCGCCGACCGGCGTGACCGCCACGGCCGGCGACACCACCGCGGACGTCACCTGGACGCCACCCGCCTCCAACGGCGGGTCGGCGATCACGACCTACACCGTCACGGCGAACCCGGGTCCCGCGAGCGCGACCGTGACCGGCTCCCCGCCAGCGACCTCGGCCACCGTGACCGGCCTGCTCAACGGGGTCACCTACACCTTCACGGTCGCCGCCACCAACGCCGTGGGGACCGGTCCGGCCTCCAACCCGTCGAACTCGGTGACACCGGGCGCCGGCAGCCAGTGCGGGCCTCCCGGCGCTCCCCGCTACGACCTCTTGGCACCACCTGCCGCCCTGTCTGTCGACGCCACACCGACCGTGCCCGGCGCGACCGCCTGGGCGGCAGCCACCGGGAGCGGCTGCACCTACGAGCTCCAACAGCTGACGCCCGCCGGGTCCTGGTCGACCGTGTTCTCGGGGTCGGCGACCAGCTACAACGTCGCCCTGCCCCTGGGCGGCCCATACAACTTCCAGGTGCGGTCGATCAACGCCAACGGCGTGTCCAGCGCTTGGGTGGGCGGCACGCCGTTCACCGTGGGCGGCGGCCAGGAGACCGATCCTGCCGTTTCCTACACCGGCACCTTCAGCGCGCCGAGCAACACCGGCTACTGGGGCGGAGCGGCCGCCTCCACCGTGACCCTCAACGACAGTGCGACGGTGACGTTCACCGGCCGCAGCTTCGCGCTCGTGGGCATCAAGTGTCCCGCCTGCGGAGCGATCCAGGTGTACGTCGACGGCGCGAAGGCCGGCCAGGTGACCGAGTACGGATCGACGACTCAGTACCGTCGCATCATCTACACGAAGAACTGGTCGAACGCGTCCACGCACACGGTGAAGATCGTCAACCTAGCGACCTCGGGCCACGCCAAGATGCTGCTTGACGGGTTCGCGACCCTGAGCTGACCCTGCCCCGTCAGGCCTGCAGGGCCCACCGGTGGACCAGCCGGACACGAGGTCGGGGCCGGTCGCAACCTAGACTGGCCACATGACCAGCCGGCGGGTGATGGGCACCGAGACCGAGTACGGCATCTCGGTACCCGGCTCTCCCGGTGCAAACGCCATGGTGGCCTCGTCCCAGATCGTCAACTCCCACCTCAACCCGAGCGTCTCGCGCGACCGGCGCACGCGTTGGGACTTCGAGGAGGAGAACCCGCTGCGGGACGCCCGCGGCTTCGACCTGGCGCGTGACACCGCGGCGGCCGCCGGCCCGGTCGATGACGACCTCGGGCTGGCCAACGTGATCCTGCACAACGGCGCCCGGCTCTACGTCGACCATGCCCACCCCGAGTACTCCACCCCGGAGGTTACCAACCCACGGGACGCGGTCATCTGGGACAAGGCCGGCGAGCGGGTGATGGCGGAGGCGGCGCGGCGGGCCGCGCTGGTGCCCGGCACAGCCCCGATCCAGCTGTACAAGAACAACACCGACAACAAGGGCGCGAGCTACGGCTGCCACGAGAACTACCTGATGGCGCGGGCGACGCCGTTCGCGGACATCGTCCGGCACCTGACGCCGTTCTTCATCTCCCGACAGGTTGTGTGCGGGGCCGGGCGGGTCGGCGTCGGCGCGGACGGGCGGGGAAGTGGCTTCCAGGTCAGCTCGCGTGCCGACTTCTTCGAGGTCGAGGTCGGCCTCGAGACCACGCTCAAGCGCCCGATCATCAACACCCGCGACGAGCCGCACGCCGACCCGGAGAAGTACCGGCGGCTGCATGTGATCATCGGCGACGCCAACCTGAGCGAGATCTCGACGTACCTGAAGCTGGGGACCACGGCCCTGGTGCTCGCGATGATCGAGGACCGGTGGCTGGTCGAGGACCTCTCCGTGGAGTCGCCGGTCGCGACCCTGCGCGCGGTGTCGCACGACCCGGCGCTGCGGCAGCTCGTGGTGCTCCGGGACGGTCGCCGGATGACCGCCGTAGCGCTGCAGATGGAGTACCTCGAGCAGGCCCGCAAATACGTCGAGGACCGGTACGGCGTCGACGCCGACGAGGTCACGGTGGACGTCCTGGAAAGGTGGGAGTCGGTGCTCGACCGCCTCGGGAGCGACCTGATGTCGCTCGGTGACGAGCTGGACTGGGTCGCCAAGCTGGCGATCCTCGAGGGTTACCGGTCCCGCGACGGGCTGGAATGGAGCTCACCACGGCTGCAGCTGGTCGACCTCCAGTACGCCGACGTACGACCCGACAAGGGCCTCTACAACCGCCTGGTAGCGACCGGGCGGATGCGCACACTGGTGACCGAGGACGAGGTCGAGCGCGCGATGACCGAGCCGCCGACGGACACCCGGGCGTACTTCCGCGGTCGCTGCCTGGCCCGCTACGGCGCGGACGTGGCGGCGGCCTCCTGGGACTCGGTGATCTTCGACGTGGGCCGGGACTCGCTACAGCGCGTCCCCACCATGGAGCCCCTGCGCGGGACCGAGGCGCACGTCGGAGCCCTGCTGGACCGCTGTGCCAGCGCGGCCGAGCTGGTGGATGCCTTCGCCGCGGGTCATTGACGAGCAGGTCCGGTATCAGTCGTCGTTGGCGATCGTCACCACGGCTCTGCGGTCGGCAACGGTGACCGACGTGGCCGTGGTGAGCGTGACGTAGAAAACCTCGTCGGGCTCGATCGTGGTGTCGCCGATCACCGACAGGTTGATGATGGCGCTGGTTGCGCCGGCTGGGACGATCACCGTGCCAGATCTTCCGTAGTAGTCCCGGCTGGCCGTGGCCGAGCCGTTCGAGGTCGTATAGGTGATGGTGACGTTCGAGGTCTGAGGCGAGCCCAGCTGTACGGGCACCGACGCGGTCGTCTTGCCGGAGTTGCCCTCCGTCACTGCCAAGTCGCCGGCGTAGACGGTGTTGGGACCGATAACCGCGGCCCGCATGCTCTGGGTGTAGCGAGGGCCGGTCGAGCGCAGCGGCCCGGCGATGGCAATGACGGGTACCAGGTTGCCGTTGGCGTACGCCGGCCCGAAGTAGTCACCGACCATGCGACCGCGATACGCCGAGGGGAGCCAGGACAGCGACATCGGCGTGGCGTTCAGGCGGACCGGGGTGTTCCAGGAAAGGCCCCCGTCGGCGCTGTCCACCGCACTGACGTCGAGCTGGCAGGGCGGCGTTCCGGTCGTTCCACAGGCGGCGACCGGGTAAGAGTAGTACACCAGCCCCAGCCTGTCTGTCGGCGCGCCGGCCGGGTCCGCAGCGAGTCCGGGGAAGAAGTGGTCGCCGGTGGCCGTCGCATCCCCGAGCGGCACTGCGGTGGGCGGCGTCCAGGTGACGCCGTCGGACGAGGACGACAGGACGATGTCGTTGCCCGGGCAACCGGGTCGGAACCGGCAGTCGGTCCAGGCCACGTAGACGCGGCCGTCGGCCACCGTGGCACTGGGCTTGACGTTCTCGCGCAGCCCACCGGCCGGCTGGTGCGCGGTGACCGCGGCCACCGGCACTGGAGAGGACCAGCTCGCGCCACCGTCGGTGGAGCGCGAGGCTTGGATGGACCCGTCGGTGGTGTCGGTCGCGACGACGACCACCGTTCCATCGGGCTGGACCACCGGCTGCACGTCGTAGTAGCCGACCTCTGGGCCGCCGACCGGGCTACCCCACGTGGCGCCGGCGTCGTCGGAACTCGCGACCTCGATGCTGTAGCCGGCGGCGTCGGCGGACCAGGCCAGGTAACACCGGCCACTGTGTGGACTCGTGGTCGAGTTGTCACACGTCACCCAGCTCTTGTCCGGCTGGCCAGCGGTCACGGCCACGACAGGGTTTCCCCAGGTCCGACCGTCCACGGAACGACTCACAGCGATGGCGCCCTCCGTGTAACCGGTGCCGGCGGGCACCACGGCCACGGAGGCAATCAGCCAGGTGCCGCTTGCGGCGTCGAAGGCCACGGACGGGTCGGCCGCCCGGGCATAGGGACCGGCTGGTGTGCTGGCCGCCGTCAATGCCGGCAGCACGCCGTGCGTCCAGGTCGCACCGCCGTCCGTGGAGGTGGCCCAGCCGATGGCGGCCGAGCCCGGGCCGTTGCTGAACTTGCCCACCTGGAATGCCGCTACAACGGTCCTCCCGTAGCCGGCCGCCGCGGGCTCCACCTCGGAGGAATGTTGGCCCTTGGCTGAGGAGGTGAAGGGATCGGCGCTGATCTGCGGTACGGCCGGGAGCGAGGTGCTGGCGCCGGTGAGGCTCACCCCCGACGTCTCCGACCACCCCGTCCGGGCGACCGCAGACGTGGTAGAGGGAGCTAGCGCAGTGACTGCCAGCGCTGCGGCGACCAGCAGGCCGAGCCCCACGCGGCGGTTCGGCTTGCGGCCCGCCTCGCGAACAGCACCGGGGCTGGAGACGCCTAGCACCGTGACCTCCTCTACCGGCAACTGCGCGCATTATGTCCGTTGTGGCCAGGTGTCACAATCGGTTCGACAACATTGCCGCGCCGCCTTGGGACGACTGGGAACGATGACGGCGTCACCGATCTGCGCGCACTCGACGACGAAGGTCGGGCAGTGTGTTGTCGTCGGTGCCAGTCGCGGGGCGGGGGTGCGGCATGACGACGGTGGCGGAGTCGGCGGAAGAGCTGCCGGCCGCCGAGCGTGAGCTGCTGCTGAGCCGGGGGCGTGGCGACCCGGCCCCCGACCAGCTGCCCACGGTGGTGCAGAGCTTCGCGGGTATCGCGGCGGCCCGCCCGCAGGCCGAGGCGGTGCGGGATGTGAATCGGGCGCTGACCTTCGCCGAGCTGGACGGAGCCAGCTCGGCTCTCGCGGTCCGGCTGCGCGAGCTCGGAGCGGGTCCCGGGCAGCGGGTCGCGGTATGCCTCGACCGGTCGGTGACCCTGGTGGTGGCCTTGCTCGGAGTGCTGAAGTCGGGAGCGGCGTACGTCCCGGTCGATCCGGCGTACCCCCGCGAACGCATGGAGTTCGTCCTGGCCGACGCCGGGGTGTCGGCCCTGGTGTCCTCCGACCGAGCGTTGGCCGGGGCGAGCGACCTGCCGGTGCCGGCTGGCTCCCGGTTGCTCCTACCCGCGGACTGGACCCCCGGACGG
>JBPCOX010000064.1:0-9569 GCA_050999825.1 Mycobacteriales bacterium | reverse complement strand
CACGGCGGCGTGATCATGAAGCTGGTGGACGACGTCGGCGGCACGGTCGCCGCGCGGCATACAGCCGGGCGGGCGGTCACGGTCGCCATGGACGAGATGGTGTTCGTGGTGCCCGTCCACGTCGGCGACCTCGTCTACGCCTCCGCCCAGGTGAACTGGGCCGGTCGTACGTCGGTGGAGGTCGGCGTCCGGGTGGTGGCCGAACGCTGGGACGAGACCGGGCAGCAGCCGCGGCATGTCGCGTCGGCGTACCTCGTGTACGTCGGCATCGACGAGGCCGGCAAGCCGCGGCAGGTGCCGCCGGTGCAGACCGAGACGGCGGCGGACGAGCGCCGGTTCCGGGAGGCGGAGATCCGCCGGTCGAACCGGCTGGCCCGGCGGGAGGCGATCCTCGCCGCCCGCGCCGCCGGAGCGACCACGTGAGCACGCCGGCCCGTCGTCGTTGCCGGCCATGTTGTGCCGGTTGGCCCGGCTATCACCGGAGGAAACCGCACAACTTCTACGGAGACCGGAGAACGATGGGTCAGAGGGAGGCTAGGAGTCCGAGCGACATGGTCGCCGGCTCGGCCGGCACCCGGACCTCGGGCTCGGTGGCCGCCCGCACGTCCTCGACGCTCACGCCGGGCGCCAGCTCGCGCAGGACCAGGCCCTCGCCGTCGAGGTCGAGCATGGCGAGATCGGTGATGATGCGCTGCACGACGCCGCGCCCGGTGTAGGGCAGCGAGCACTCCTTCACGATCTTGTGCGAGCCGTCACGGGCGACGTGCTCCATCATCACGATCACCCGCTTGGCGCCGTGGACGAGGTCCATCGCGCCGCCCATGCCCTTCACCATCTTGCCGGGGATCATCCAGTTGGCGAGGTCGCCGAACTCCGAGACCTGCATCGCGCCGAGGAGCGCAGCGTCGATGTGGCCGCCGCGGATCATGCCGAACGACGTCGCCGAGTCGAAGTACGACGCCCCCGGCAGGATCGTCACGGTCTCCTTGCCGGCGTTGATGAGGTCGGGGTCCTCCTCGCCGTCGTACGGGTAGGGGCCGACGCCGAGGATGCCGTTCTCGCTCTGCAGGGTGACGGTCACGCCCTCGGGCAGGTAGTTGGGCACCAGCGTGGGCAGCCCGATGCCGAGGTTTACGTACTGGCCGTTCTCCAGCTCCAGCGCCACCCGGGCGGCGAGCTGCTCGCGGGTAAGGGTCATGCGGTCCCGGCTCCCTCGCTGCCGGCGCCCGCGGGTGCCGCGTCGCGCTCCGACCGGGGCCGGGTCGTACGCCGCTCGATCCGCTTGTCCGCCGGGCCGACGACCACGACCCGCTGCACGAAGATGCCCGGCGTGTGCACCGCCTCGGCGTCGATCTCGCCCGGTTCGACCAGCTCCTCGACCTCGGCCACGGTCACCCGCCCGGCCGCGGCGCACATCGGGTTGAAGTTGCGGGCGGCGGCGCGGTAGAGAAGGTTGCCGTGCCGGTCGCCCTTCCAGGCGCGAACCAGCCCGAAGTCGCAGGTGATCGCGTCCTCGAGGACGTAGTCGCGGTCGGCGAAGCGGCGTACCTCCTTGACCGGCGACCCGAGCGCGACCGAGCCGTCGGCGTTGTAGCGCCAGGGCAGCCCGCCCTCGGCCACCTGGGTGCCCACGCCGGTCGCGGTGAAGAACGCCGGGATGCCGGCGCCCCCCGCCCGCAGCCGCTCGGCCAGCGTGCCTTGCGGGACCAGCTCGACCTCCAGCTCGCCGGAGAGGAACTGCCGGGCGAACTCCTTGTTCTCCCCGACGTAGGAGCCGGTCGTACGCCGGATCCGCTTGGCCGAGAGCAGGATGCCGAGGCCCCAGTCGTCGACTCCGCAGTTGTTCGAGACGGTGACCAGGTCGGTCGCGTCGCCGTCGTACAGCGCCGAGATCAGAAGCTGGGGGATGCCGCAGAGTCCGAACCCGCCGACCGCCAGGCTGGCTCCGGACGGTATGTCGGCGACCGCCTCCGCGGCGGAGGAGACGACCTTGTCCATGGTCGGCCAGCCTAGTGGCAGCCGGCGCAACGCGGGTGGCCGGCCGGCGCCCTCCAGGGATCCATGGCGACCACCCGTTCAGCTGGTGGGAAGCTCGCGGACTCCCGGTAGGGCGATGCCGGCGGTCGCGGCCACCCGCTCGGCGGCGGCCCGCGCCGCCATGGCGGCGGCGTCCGGGTTGGCGCAGAGCACCACGCCGCCACCGACCGCCAGCGGCGCCAGCAGCCCGGCCAGCCAGCCGTCCAGGGTGTCGTAGGGGACGACGCTGAGCACGCGGTCGCCGCCGGCCAGTCCCCACCGGTCGGCGGCGAGTCGCGCCGCCGCGACCAGCTCAGCGCCGGAGAGGTCGTCGAGCGCCGGCGCGGCGGCGTCGACGGCCGCGGGCGGCGTGAACGAGTCCGCGTAGCCGAGCACCTCGGCGCCGTAGTCGGTGACCCCGGCCGGTACGTCGGGAAGCGTTCCGCCGAGTGGCTGCAGGCTCAGCGCAACCACCTCGTCGGCGTCGGTGGCGCGGGCCTCGGCCAACCGGTCCGCCGCGGCGAAGGCAACCGCCGCAGCGCCCCGGGGTCGCACCGAGAGCCCGGCCGTCCAGCAGCCCATCGCCACCACGGCCGTCTGCCAGTGCAGCGGCAGCAGCAGCGTGGCGCGGTCGCCGGGGCCGCGGTCGAGGCCGTGCACCAGGAGGTTCGCGGTCTTGGCCACCCAGTTCGCGAAGGTGGCGACGGACAGCTCCACCCGCGCGCCGGCGGCGTCGTCGTAGTAGGTCAGCAGCGGGCGGGCCGGATCGCCCGCCAGGGCGGCGGCGAGCAGCGTGGGTGGCGTCAGGGTGCGCAGCCCGAGTTGTTCGAGGCGGCGGAAGTCAGCGGGGGCGGGCTGGGCGCGACCGATGGGGCGGGACTGGTCGTGGTGGTGACTGCCACGGCGTGCGCGCCGGCGTACCCGCTGCCGACGACGAGCTGCAGGCTGCGTCCCAGCGCCGGGTCCAGGACCAGCTGCGCCCCGGGTACGGCGGCCGCCAGGGTCCGCGCCGAGTCGGCGCGGGTCGGGCCGTAGCGAATCACCGTGGCGGTGGCGCCGGTGCCACGGTTGCCGGCGGTCGTCGCCGAGAAGCCGGCGTTGCGCAGGTCACCGGTGGCGCGGGTGGCCAGCCCCGATGTGCCGCTGCCGTTGTAGACCCGCACCGAGATCGCGGCCGGCGCGACGACCAGCCGGGGACCGGTCGGTGTCGGGCTGGCGGACGGCTTGGCGGCGTCGTCCCGCAGGCTCGCGAACAG
This sequence comes from Mycobacteriales bacterium, assembly GCA_050999825.1. Taxonomy (GTDB): domain Bacteria; phylum Actinomycetota; class Actinomycetes; order JALYNC01; family JALYNC01; genus JBPCOB01. The sequence goes on along the minus strand of JBPCOX010000064.1, from coordinate 6,297 downwards.
GGCCGCCGTACCGGGCTCGTCGACCAGTAGGACGCTCTCGTTGTTGCCGCGCACCGCGTCGCCCGTGATGGGCAGGGTGGTGAACTGCACGTGCTGGGGGTCCAGCCTGCGGGCCCGCAGGGCGAGATCCCGAAGGGACAGCTCGCGGTCGGCGCTCACCGACTTCGTGGCCTGGTCCAGGAAGCGCGACAGCGCCCAGGGGTTCAGCAGTGTCCCGGCGCTGGTCACCTTGTTCATGACGGCGCTGATGAAGTACTGCTGGCGCTTGATACGGCCCAGGTCGCCGCCGACGAGGCCGTGCCGCTGGCGGACAAAGGCCAGGGCGGTCTTGCCGTTGATGTCGTGCTGGCCCGCGCTGAGGTTGATGTGGGCCCCGGACTCGTCCTTGGCGTCGTGCAGCAGGCAGACGTGGATGCCGCCCAGCGCGTCCACCATCCGCTGGAAGCCGAGGAAGTCGATCTGGACGTAGTGGTCGATACGGAGGCCGGAGAGGTTCTCGACGGTGGCGATGAGCAGTGCCGCGTTGCCACCTGGCAGCACCCCTGTGCTGAAGGCGGAGTTGAGCCTCCCGAAATGCGCCGAGCGCACCTTGCCGTTGCGGTCCTTCCACTGCGGAATCTGCACCCAGGAGTCGCGCGGCATCGAGACGAGGATCGCCTTCGACCCGTCGGCTGGGACGTGCGCGAGGATCATGGTGTCGGAGCGAGCGCCGGCCGTGGTGTCGCTGCCGAGCTCCGCCTTGGTGAAGGCGGCACGGCTGTCGGACCCGACGAGCAGGATGTTCTCCGCCTTGCCCGTCGCGGTGGGCTGTTGGTGGCCCGGCAGCACGATGTCCTGGACCCGAGCGATGTTGCCGTCGTAGTGCCGATACGCGATGTAGCCGCCGATCGAGCTGAGCAGCACCAGGGCGGAGGTGATCGCCGCCAGCCAGCCCAGCAGCCGCGGCAACCGGCGGCGGCGTCGTACCGGGGCCTGCGGCACCACGGTCCGGGCAGGCCGGCGCGGGTCGAGCTCCGGCGGCAGCGACCGGTACGTCGGCGGTGCACTCACCGGTGCGCGAACCTCCAGCTCGGCGTGCGGGCGGTCGCCCGACGAACCCAGTCACCTCTGAGGACGCGCCGGTGCGGCTCGAGGTTCCGCCGGCGGTCCGCGATCAGCCGCTGAGCCTAGCCAAGAGAGGGGCGGAGCGCGGGTACGTTGGCGCCATGAAGGCGCTGGTGCTCTCCGGGGGCGCCGGCACCCGGCTGCGACCAATCACCCACACCTCGGCCAAGCAGCTCGTGCCGGTGGCCAACAAGCCCATTCTGTTCTACGGCCTGGAAGCCATTCGCGATGCCGGCATCACCGACGTGGGGATCGTCGTCGGTGACACCGCGGCGGAGATCGAGGCCGCGGTCGGCGACGGCTCCTCGCTCGGCATCCGCGCGACGTATCTCCGCCAACAGGCGCCGCTGGGGCTGGCGCACGCCGTACTGATCGCCCGGGACTTCCTCGGCGACGAGCCGTTCGTGATGTATCTCGGCGACAACCTGATCATCGGCGGGATCACCGAGCTCGTGGACGAGTTCATGATCGAGCGGCCCGATGCCCAGATCCTGCTCACCAAGGTGCTCGACCCGACCCAGTTCGGCGTCGCCGAGCTGAGCGCCGAAGGCCGGGTGTCCCGGCTGGTCGAGAAGCCGCAGCAGCCCAAGAGCGACCTGGCCCTGGTCGGTGTCTACATGTTCGGCCCGGCCGTGCACGAGGCGGTGCGGGCGATCTCGCCGAGCGCCCGGGGAGAGCTCGAGATCACCGACGCGATCCAGTGGCTCGTCGACTCGGGCAAGGACGTGCGCCCGCACCTGGTGACCGGTTACTGGAAGGACACCGGCCGACTCGACGACATGCTCGAGACCAACCGCAAGGTGCTGGAGTCCTTCGAGCCCCGGATCGAGGGCACCGTCGACGCCGCCAGCAGGATCGTCGGCCGGGTGGTGATCGAGCCGGGAGCGGAGATCGTCCGCTCCACCGTGCGTGGGCCGGCGGTGATCGGGCACCGCACCAGGATCACCGACACCTACGTCGGCCCCTACACGTCGATCTACCACGACTGCGTCATCGAGTCGACCGAGATCGAGCACTCGATCGTGCTGCAGGAGACCACGATTCGCGCCGTCGCGCGGATCGAGGACTCGCTGATCGGCCGCCAGGTCGAGGTCGTGCCGTCGACCGCCCTGCCTCGGGCGCACCGGCTGCTCCTCGGCGACCACAGCAAGGTCTCGATCGCCTGACCGGCCGGGTTTGCGGGGGTGCTGCCGGCCTAGCGGCAACCGGCGCCGAAATCGGGCGTCGCACCAGCACCGATCCGGTAGACACCCGGCTCGGTGACGTCCAGCCGCACCTCCTGCCCGTCCCGGCGTAGACAGCCGGCGGGCCCGGACACGGTCAGCCACGGCGACCACCAAATCCGGACGGCGACCGGTCCGGGGGCCGGCACGTCGATGCTGAGCGAGTCGCCCCCCACGCCCAGCACCGTTGCCGGCGCGTCCGCGAGCGGGGTGGGGTCAACGACCCGCCACAGCCGCCAGTGCGCGTCGTTCCAGACGGGCTCCAGCCATGGCTGGTCCACGCGCACCAGGGCGGCCTCCGCGGTCGCCGCCCAGTCCAGAGGAGCGTCGGCCAGCGCGACATAGCCGACCGCCCGGTCGGCCAGCCAGGAGCGGTACGTCGCCGGGGTCAATGCCCCCCGGTAGAACAGCGGGTTGCGGGCCAGGTCGATCTGCCGCTCCCAGCCGCGGGCGAGCGGGAAGTCCCGGCCGACCACGGCCGACTCCCAGTGGTTGCGCTGCGGCACGACCTCGACCCGGCCGGACTCGGCGCCCAGCCGGTGCAGCTGCGCGAGCAGCCCGGCGCTGTAGCCGGCACCGGCGGCGGGGTCGCCGGCGTACCGCAGGTCGATCCGCCCCGGCGTCGCCTGCCAGTACGCCGACAGGACGAGGACCGGGACAAGCACCGCGCGCGGCCGGCGCGACATCGCCGCCAGCACCGGACCCGCGAAGAGCAGCCCCAGCCGCTCGGCGTTGCTGCCGAGCGGGCTCGGAACGAGGAACGCGGCGAGCACGCCCGCGGCGTAGACCAGGGCGCCCACCCGGACGGCCGGTGCGGTCCTGGGGAGCAGCAGCGCGACCGCCAGCCCGGCGAGCAGGGGCGGCCAGGCCACCCGCCAGGCGAAGGGCATCGTGCCGCCGTCGGGGAAGACCAGCGCTACGACGACCAGCGGTACGGCGGCAGCCAAGACGAGCACGGTGCCGTCGCGACGGCGGTCGCGGTGGGTCCCGGCCAGGGCCAGTCCGGCCAGACCGACGAAGAGGCCGGCCACCGGACTGAGCAGCACGGTGGCCGCGGCGAGCAGACCGGCGAGCACGACGCGACCCGGTGGCGCCGGCGACCGGCTCGGCAGCGCCAGGAGCGCGGCCAGTCCGACCGCGAGCCCCAGCCCGAAGGTCACCCTCCCGCTCACCAGGTTGGCGACCAGGACGAGCGCCCCCCCGGCCGCTCCCCACCGCGGCCGCGCCACTCTGCCGCGGGCGAACAGCGCCGCCAGCGCCGCCGCCCCGGCCACCACCGCCAGCGCGCCGGCCAGCCGGACGCCGATCGCCGCCATCACCGGAGGGGCCAGCACGCTGTACGCCGCGGGGTGCACTCCGCCGTACCAGTGCACGTCATAGGCGGCGGCGCCGTGGTCGGCCCAGAAGTTCGCCCGGGCGACCTGGGCGGCGAGGTCGGTGCCGCTCGGCGGGAGCAGTAGCACCACGCTCGCGAGCGCCGCCGACAGCACGCCGGCCAGCAGCACCGATGACGTGACGGGTTGGAAACGCTCGGCTCGTAGTTGGCCTCCTGCCGGCCCGATCGGCCGGTGCCGGGCTAGGCTGGCCGGAGTCATCCGGTCAGGCCGGACCCGACCGCCGCGGCCGTTTCGGCGGACGGATCTCGGGGATGGCGATGCCAGAACCGCCGCCGCCGGGCGCGGATGACGACGCCGAAGTTGTCCAAGGAGTTCTCAGCGTGCACCGAGACGCCTCGCCCGCCGCGGTGACGGGGGCGGGACGGGGTCGCCGGCGGGCCGGGTCGGGGCTGGGTTGGCGCTCACCGTTGGGCACGGTACTGGAGCCCGGCGCCGGCCCGTGCCCGCAGCGGTCTGCTGCCGTGCCGCCGCGGAAGGCCGAGTCCCGGTGACGGCCGAGAGCGCGTCCTCGGCCGCCGAGCCGGCCTGGGCCCTCGCCACGACCGAGGCGCCGGTCCGCCACCGGCACACCGCGGACGACCTGGCGGTCGTCCGTCCGCCGGCCCGGCGCCGGGTCACGCTCTGGGGTCTCGCCATGGCGGTGGCGGTGGCGGGCGGCGTACTGCTGCGGTTCTGGGCAACCTCGGACCTCTGGCTCGACGAGGCGCAGTCCGTGGTGGTGGCACGGCTGCCGCTGCACGAGCTGCCGGCGGCACTGCGCCAGGACGGCGCCCCCCCGCTCTACTACCTGTTGCTGCACGGGTGGACCTCCGCCTTCGGCACCAGCGACGTCGCCGTCCGGTCGCTGTCCGGCGTGCTCAGCGTGTTCTCGCTGCCGCTGATCTGGTCGATGGGCCGCCGGCTCGGCGGTCGGCGAGTCGGGGCGGTCAGCCTGCTGCTGCTGGCGTCCTCGCCGTTCGCCGTCCGCTACGCCACCGAGACGCGGATGTACTCGCTGGTGATCCTGCTGACGCTGCTCGGATTCCACGCCCTTGCATGGAACGACCGCCGGCCCGGTTGGCCCCCGACACTGGCGACCGGTCTGGTCACCGCGGCGCTGCTCTACACCCACTACTGGGCGATCTGGCTGGTCACCGTGGTAGGCGGCGGGCTGCTGTGGCGGTCGCTGCGCGGCCCAGCCCGCACCAGCGGCCGCTGGGCGCTGGCCGGGCTTGCCGCCGGGGCGCTGGCCTTCCTGCCCTGGACGCCCATCCTGGTCTTCCAACTGCGCCACACCGGTACGCCGTGGGCCGACCCGGCCTCCTTGGCCGGCGTCGTGCACTCGGTCGGCCTGTGGGCGGGTGGGTCCACCGCGTTCGGGCGGTTGCAAGGCCTGCTGTTCTTCGCGCTGCTTCTCCTGGGCATCTTCGGTCGGCCGCAGGGCCCCGCCGGCATCCTGCTGGACCTGCACGGACGTCCCGTCGGGCGGCGGTTGGCCGCGGCGTCGGTCGGGACGATGGCGGTGGCCCTCACTGCGGCGCTGGTGACGCACAGCAGCTACTCGGTCCGCTACACCGCGGTGGCGTTCGCGCCGTTCCTCGTGCTGCTGGCGCTCGGCGCCGACACGTTCGCCGACGTGCGCCTGCGGCGCGGCATCGTGGGGGCAGTTGTGGCGCTCGGGTTCGTGGCCGCCGTACCGCTGGTTACGCAGACCCGCACCCAGGCCGGCGAGGTCGCCGCCGTACTGTCCGAGCGGGCGGCTCCCGGCGACGTGGTCGTCTACTGCCCCGACCAGCTGGGCCCGGCGGTCAGCCGGCTGGCGCCGCCCGGCCTCGACCAGCTCGTCTACCCCACCGGCGGACCCCCGCAGCGGGTGGACTGGGTCGACTACAGCGACCGCAACGAGGCGTCCGTGCCGGCCGACTTCGTGCGCCAGGTCGAGCAGCGCGGGCGGGGCCACGGCATCTGGCTGGTCTACACCAAGGGCTACCACACTCTGCAGGACAAGTGCCGGGCGGTGCGCGCCTCGCTGGCGCGGACGCGGCCCATGACGACCGACGTCACCGCGCGTCCGAGGGTCTTCGAGCGGGAGCAGCTTCTCTACTTCCCACCCCCCTGAGTGCCGCCACGATGGCCCAGGCGAACAGGAAGATCGCCAGCCCGGCGACCAGGTCGAGCACCCAGTGGTTGGCGCTGACCAGTACGACGCCGCAGGTGGCGAGCGGGTACAGCACGAGCAGCGGCCGTACCCGCGGGCCCAGCCGGCACCACAGCACCGCGCTGCACCAGCTGGCCCACACGACGTGCAGGCTCGGCATCGCGGCGTACGGGTCGCTGATGTGCTCGAGCACCCCGGCGTTGTAGGACCAGAGTCCGCCGACCGAGTGCAGCGTGTCGATATATCCGTACGTCGCGGGGAACAGCCGCGGCGGCATCGTGGGATAGAGCGCGAAGCCGACCAGTGCCAGCAGGGTGCCCACGGCCAGCACGTTGCGCCAGTAGTAGAAGCGTGCCGGCGGGTTGCCGAAGAGCAGCCACAGGAAGACGAGCAGGGTCACGCCGAAGTGGGCGCTGCCGTAGAAGACGTTGCCGGC